>CADCUB010000086.1 GCA_902805775.1 uncultured Frankineae bacterium
TACGGGCCGATCAGCGCCGAGCACGTCCGGCTCCTGCGCCCCAAGGCGTTCCGGCGAGTGATGGTCGACGCGACCAGCGGCCGCCCGCTCGCCGTGGACGACCGACCGGTGCCCGCCTATCCGGACCCCGGGGCGGCACGGCAGCAGGTCCTCGACATGCTGCGTCCTGACGTGGTCACCGACCGCGCCGAGCCGCAGCACGATCCGTCCGCCCGGCTCGCCCGGCTCGTCGACGTCCGTGACCGGCGCTGCTGCGGCCCTGGCTGCGGCAGCACCCGCACCCATCGCGACCATCTCGAGCCGTTCCCGGTCGGGCCGACTGCTGCGTGGAACCTGGGCCGGCTCTCGGACCGCTGCCACCAGGCCAAGCACGCCGGGTGGCGGCTCGAGCGCCACGACGACGGCAGCGTCACCTGGCTCAGTCCGCTCGGCCGGACCTACCGCCGCCCGTCGCCGCACCGGCCGCCTCCGCAGGTCGACCTCTACGGCGACCTGCCGCCGCTGAGGCCTCCGCCCGCACTGTCGCCCACCGCGGGGGAGCTGCGTGCCGCCTCCGAGCCTGTGAAGCCCCTCGGCCGAGCCGCCCCCGCTGGTCCGGCACCCGAAGACAGCGATGACACCGCCGCCCGTCCCGTGCTGCCGGACGACCCGCCGTTCTGATCCGACGGCCGGTCCGGACCGCCGAGCGGGCCGAGCGCCTCGCTGCCTTCCGCGGCCGGCGGCTGGCGGTCGCCCGTCGACGTCAGCGGTACGTGAGCAGCTCGCCCGCCTCGCCCTCGAGGTGCGCGTGCTCGTTGTACGTCACGAGGGACACCCCTGCGCGCCCGGCGACGAGCTTGGTGATCCCGCCGTTGACCGCCACCCGGTTCAGGGCGACCACGCCCGCCGCACCTGTGCCGAGCAGGCCGGCGCAGACCGCCGCGACGACGCCGCCCGAGGTGAACACGACCGCGTCGCGGCCGCTGCCGAGCTCGGCCACCAGCTCGCGGAGCGCCGTCGCGGCGCCGCCCGCGAAGTCGGCCCAGCCTCCACCCGGGTCCTCGACCCACGACCGCAGCGCAGCGTCGAGCTGCACCTGCACCGAGCGGGACGAGCCGTCGGACTCCACCCCGGACGGGTAGCGCTGCAGCAGCTCCAGGTGGTCGTACTCGTCCCACCGCCGGTCCACGCGCACCGGCACGTCCGGCAGCGCGGCGCGGGCGGTGTCCCGCTGACGGCGCAGCCCGCCCGACACCGCGACCGGCGCGCGCAGGCCGCGCCTCGCCAGCTCGGTGCGCACCACCGCGCTCTGCCGCCGACCCACCTCGGACAGCACGTCGTAGTCGTCGGCCCCGAACGACGCCTGGCCGTGGCGCACCAGCAGCACGACGGGCACTAGCCGCTCCTCGTCCGCACGCCGACATGCTCGACGACACGCGACCGGTGCTGTCGAGCAGGCACACTGCTGCGGTGACCGCCCTGACCCCCGTCTGCGCGCAGACGACCTGGCGGCCGCAGGTGCCGGTCGACCTGCACCGCACCCTGGCACCGCTGAGCCGCGGCGGCGGCGACCCGACGCACCGCGTCGGCGCCGACGGGGCCCTGTGGCGGACCAGCCTGATGGCCACGGGTCCGGTCACCGTCCGCCTCGTGCAGCGCGGCCTGCAGGAGGTGCACGCCCAGGCGTGGGGCCCCGGCGGTCCCGAGCTCGTGGGCGGGCTGCCCGACCTGCTCGGCGGGCGCGACCTCGCCGACGACTTCGAGCCGCGACACCCGCTGCTCGCCGAGACCGCACGGCGCGTGCCCGGGTTGCGCATCCCGCGCACCGGCCGGGTGGTCGAGGCGCTGGTGCCCGCCGTGCTCGAGCAGAAGGTCACCGGCCGCCAGGCCCGTGCCGCCTTCCGCCGGCTGGTGCTGCGCTTCGGCACGCCGGCGCCGGGGCCCGCGCCCGAGGGCATGCGCGTCCCGCCCTCGGCCGAGGTGTGGCGGCACGTCCCGTCCTGGGAGTGGCACCGCGCCGGCGTGGACCCCCAGCGCTCGCGCACCATCTGCCTCGCGATGCGCTGCGCGCCCCGGCTCGAGCAGGCCGTCGGCATGGCCCCGGCCGACGCCGCCCTCCGCCTGTCCTCGGTTCCCGGCATCGGCGTCTGGACGGTGGCCGAGATCGCGCAGCGCGCCCTCGGCGACTCCGACGCGCTGTCCGTCGGCGACTTCCACCTCTCGCAGAACGTCGGCTGGGCACTGGTCGGCCGTCCGCTCGACGACGACGGCATGGTCGAGCTGCTCGAGCCGTGGCGCCCCCACCGCTACCGCGTCGTACGCCTGCTCGAGTGCAGCGGCGTCGGCAAGCCGCGCTTCGGCCCGCGACTGACCATCCAGGACCACCGCGCCCACTAGCACCACCGCGAGCACCACCGCGCCCACTAGCGGACGAGCACGACGTCCTGCGGATCGCGCGGCGCGCGCTCCGGGGCCGGGGCCGCCGGGTAGCCGACGGCCACCGCGCCGAGCGGCTCCCAGGTTCCGTCGAGCTCGAGCACCTCCCGGACCACGTCCGGGCAGAACATCGTGCTGCTCACCCAGGCACTGCCCAGGCCCTCGGTCGCCAGCTGGACGAGCATGTTCTGCACCCCCGCACCGCCCGCGACGACGAACAGCCGCTCCTCCGCCGCCGCCCGCCGCTCGTCGGGATAGGGGTGTTCGCCGTCGCGGACCAGGCACGGCACCACGAGGTACGGCGCCCGCCGCAGCACGTCGCCGCGCCGCAGGCGGCGCTGCACCGCGTCCTCGTCGAAGCCGTCGCCGCGCAGGTCCTGCGCCCACCGCTCGGCCATCGCGTCGAGCAGCGCCGTCACCCGCTGCTCGACGAGCACGAAGCGCCACGGCGTCGTGCCGTGCGGCGCGGGCGCGGTCACGGCCGCCGCCACCGCCCGCAGCACCACGGCCCGGTCGACCGGGCGGTCGGTGAAGTGGCGGACCGTACGGCGCAGGGCCAGCGCCGACTGCTGCGCCTCCCGCGTCCCGAGGCGGAACCAGTCCTGCGACGCAGGACGCACCAGCGCCGCCGCTCCCCGACCGTCGTCCGGCAGGTCCAGCCCGCGCACCACCGCGACGGGGACACCCTCCGCCTTGCCCTTCACGAGCTCGGCGGCCGACGCGAGCTCGTCGGCGACCGCGATCTCGGTCACCTCCAGCACCGCCCCGTGGGTGTCGGTCGTCCCGCGCGCGTCGCGCACAGGTGCCAGCCCCGCCACGCCGATCGCCTGGTCGACCTGGCCTGCCCGCCAGGGGCGGCCCAGGGTGTCCGACACGACGACGGCGACGCGGCGTCCGGTCAGCTCTTGCAGCCGGTCCCGCAGGTGGCGGGCGCTGGCGTCGGGGTCGACCGGCAGCAGGGCCACCTCGTCGGGCCGGACGTTGCTGGCATCGACCCCCGCCGCGGCCAGCACCAGCCCCCGGCGGTCCTGGGCGATCACGGTCGCCCCGCGCCGCGCGACCACCCGTACGGTCTCGGCGGCGACCGCCTCCTGCCGCACCTGCTCGCGGGCGGTGCCGGGCGGCACCGGCACCAGCCGGCCCTCGGCCTTGCTCACCACCTTGCTCGTCACCACGACGACGTCGCCGTCCTGCAGCTCGACTGCCGCGGCGACCAGGCCGGCCAGGTCGTCGCCCGGTCGCACCTCGGGCAGGCCGTCGACGCCACGCACCTCGAAGCGGCTAGCCACCGGACAGGTCCGCCGCCAGGCGCAGCGCGTCCCGGGCCATCTGCGTCGTCGTCTCCGCGTCGCGCATGAGCAGCGGGACCGCCCGCACCTCGACGCCGGGGACGGCCACGCCGGCGTCGGCCGTGTCGACCAGCCAGCCGTCGAGCAGACCGCCGTCGGAGCGCGCGCCGTAGTGGCGGCCGACCGCCTCCGCACTGGTCTCGACGCCGATCGCCGTCAGGCAGGCGTCGGCCATCCCGCGCACGGGCGCACCGCCGACGATGGGCGACAGGCCGACGACCGGCTTGGCCGCCAGGGCGTCGGCGATGCCCGGGACCTGCAGCACGGTCCCGATGCTGACGACGGGGTTGCTGGGCGGCAGCAGCACCAGGTCCGCTGCCGCGACGGCCTCGAGCACGCCGGGGGCCGGTGTGGCGTCCTGCGCCCCGACCGCCACGATCGCGGTGGCGGGCAGCGCCGCCCGGTGCCGCACCCACCACTCCTGGAAGTGCACGACGCGCTCGCCGGTGGCCGTACGGACGCGGACGTGCGTCTCCACCCGGTCGTCGGTCATCGGCAGCAGCCGCGCCCCGGGCTGCCAGCGGGCGCACAGCGCCTCGGTGACCTGCGACAGCGGGTAGCCGGCGTCCATCATCTGCCGGCGGACCAGGTGGGTGGCCAGGTCGCGGTCGCCGAGGCCGAACCACGCGGTCGGGACGTCGTACGCCTGCAGCTCCTCGCGCGCGTGGAAGGTCTCGTCCTGCCGCCCCCAGCCGCGCACCTCGTCGATGCCGCCGCCGAGCGTGTACATCACCGTGTCGAGGTCGGGGCAGATCCGCAGGCCGTACATCGTGATGTCGTCGCCCGTGTTGACGACCACGGTCAGCTCGGCATCCGGGGCCGCTGCGCGCAGCCCGCGCAGGAACCGCGCGCCGCCGATGCCGCCGGCCAGGCAGACGATCCTCACGCGCGGTACGCACCGCCGTCGCGCCCGTTGCGGTCCGCGAGCAGCCCGGCCACCGTCGACACCGCGATCTCCGCGGGTGACTTCGAGCCGATGTCCAGGCCGATCGGCCGGTGCACGCGGGCGACGACCTCCGGCGCGACGCCCCGGTCGGCGAGGGCGGCGACGTGGGGCGCCGTGTGCCGGGGACTGCCCATGACCCCCACCCAGCGGCTGGGGCGCTCGAGGACGGCGGCGAGGACGTCGCCGAGCTCGGGGCGGTCGTGGTCGGTGACGACGACGTCGGTCCGCTCGTCCAGGCCCGCCTCGCCGGCGGTCCGGACCGTGCGGGCCCCCTCCAGGTCGCGCTCGGGGTCCAGGACCAGGCAGTCGAAGCCGACGTGGGCCGCGAGGTGGACGAGCTGCAGCGCGACCGGGGAGGCGAACACCGCGACGAGGCGCCGTCCGTCCGTCGGCGCCTGCACCTCGCCGTGCGCCATCGCGCAGGCGATGTCCTGCTCGGCGTGCCCGTGCGAGTGCGTCATGCCGCCAGTCTGCCTGGCGCGTATCCGGCGGGCCCGCCGGTCTAGGCCGGGCCCGCGACCCCCGCCAGCCGGTCGCAGGCGGCGAGCACCGCGTCCTGCAGGCCGACGTCCCGCAGCCGCCCGGGCACGGGCACCGGACGCCGGTCCTTCCAGTACGGCGCCTGCGCCAGCGGCGCGTCCGTGCAGCAGAAGACGACGGTGTCGGCGCCCTGCTCCACGTCGCCCGGAGCGCCGTCGCTGGCCAGCTTGGTCCGGACCCAGCCCGGGTCGACGGCCGCCGACGGCAGGCCCAGGCGGCGGCCCCAGGCCGGCGCGAGGGCCACGTCGGCGGCCTTGCTGTCGGCGTACGCCTGCCGCGGCTCGCGGCTGGCGCCCAGGGCGCTGGGCCGCAGCCGTCCCGAGGCCGCCATGCCCGAGCCCAGCCACAGCAGCCGCTGCGACAGGTGGCCGGCCACGAGCGAGGTCAGCAGGTGCGGCGCCAGCACGTTGACGCCGAAGGTCGTCTCGAAGCCGTCGGCGGTCAGCCGCGGCGTCTGCCCCCGCACCCAGACGCCCGCGTTGTGCACCAGCACGTCCAGCGGCTCGGCGCGCAGCCGCTGGCCCAGCGCACGCACCTCCTGCAGCGAGGCGAGGTCGCCGACGACCAGCTCGACGTCGCCGTCGAGCGCGTCGACGACCGGCCGCCCGCGGGCCTCGCTGCGCGCGTGCACGAGCACCCGGTGGCCCTGCGCGAGCAGGGTGCGGGCGGCCGCTCGGCCGATGCCGTCGGTGGACCCGGTGAGGCAGATCGTCGTCATGGCCCCAGCCTGCCCGGCGGCTCACGGGCGGCTCACAGCCGGGACGGTCAGACTGGCCGGGTGCCCGCTCCCGCCGCGGTCCGTACGGCCGCCCGCACCCGTGCCGGCCGCACCCGTGCCGCCCGCACCCGCCTGGCCGGTGTCGACGCCGCGCGCGGCCTCGCCGTGCTCGGCATGGTCGCCGTCCACGTGCTGCCCAGCGAGACCGACGACGGGGGAACGGCCCTGTCCGAGGCCATCGCCGGCGGCCGGTCCTCGGCCGCCTTCGCGGTGCTGGCGGGGGTCGGCGTCGCCCTGGCCACCCGCGGCGACGACCGGGGCCTGCAGCGGGTGCGCCTCGCACTGCGGGCGCTGCTCATCGGCGCCCTGGGGCTGCAGCTCGGCGGCCTGGACAGCGGCGTCGCGGTGATCCTGGCCTACTACGCCGTCTTCTTCCTGCTGCTGCTGCCGTTCCTGCGCTGGCCGGCCCGCCGGCTCGCGATCACCGCGGTCACGGTCGCGCTGGTCGTGCCGCAGGTCAGCTACCTCGTGCGCCCGCACGTGGAGGGCCTCGAGCTCGGCAACCCGACCTGGTCGTCGCTGTCGGAGCCGGTGCCGCTGCTCGTCACCCTCCTGCTGACCGGCATCTACCCGGCGCTGCCCTGGCTGACCTACCTGCTCACCGGCCTGGCCGTGGGACGGCTTGCCCTGGACCGCCCGGGCACGGCCGCCCGGATCGCCGCGTGCGGCGCCGCGCTCGCCGTCGGGGCGGCGGCCGTCAGCGCCCTGCTGCTGGGCCCGCTCGGCGGCTACGCGGCGCTCGGCGAGCTGGTCGGCACGGCCGACGTGGAGGAGGTCGCCGACGTCGTGGGCACCGGGTACTTCGGCAACGTCCCGACCGACTCGGCCTGGCTGCTCGCGGTCGACGCCCACCACAGCAGCACGACGCCCGACCTCGTGGGCACGACGGGCACGGCGCTGCTGGCGCTCGGCGCCTGCCTGCTGCTCGCCCGGGTCGCCGGTCCGCTGCTGGTGCCGCTCGCGGCGGTCGGCAGCATGCCGCTCACGCTGTACTCCGTGCACGTCTGGGTGCTGCACGCCACCGACTCCGACGACCCCACCCGCTACTACCTCGTGCAGGTCGGGACCGCGCTGGTCGTCGCGCCGCTGTGGCGGCGGTTCGTCGGCCGCGGCCCCCTGGAGGCGGCGCTGGCCGCGGTCGGCCGGAGGGTCGCACCCCGCACGTAGGGTCGCAGGATGAGCGATCCGGCCGGCAGCAGCGCGGTCCGCCGAGCGCTGGCGCGGGCGCGGGCGGGCAAGTCGCTCGACGTCGACGAGGCGACCGTGCTGATGGGCGTGCGCGGCGACGACCTCGACGCGCTGCTCGAGGTGGCCGGGCGGGTGCGCGACGCCGGGCTCGTCGACGCGGGCCGCCCGGGCGTCGTGACCTACTCCCGCAAGGTCTTCGTGCCGCTGACCCGGCTGTGCCGCGACCGGTGCCACTACTGCACCTTCGCCACGGTGCCCGGGCGGGTGCCGGCGCCGTTCCTGTCCCTGGACGAGGTCGTCGACCTCGCGCGCCGGGGGGCCGCGCTGGGCTGCAAGGAGGCGCTGTTCACCCTCGGCGACCGGCCGGAGGACCGCTGGGACGCCGCCCGGGCCTGGCTGGACGAGGCGGGCTACGACAGCACCCTGGCCTACGTGCGCGCCTGCGCGATCGCGGTGCTCGAGCAGACCGGGCTGCTGCCGCACCTCAACCCCGGCGTGATGAGCTGGTCGGAGATCCAGCGGCTCAAGCCGGTGGCGCCCTCGCTCGGGATGATGCTCGAGACGACCGCCGACGTGCCGGCCCACCGGGGCAGCCCCGACAAGGACCCGGCCGTGCGGCTGCGGGTGCTCGAGGACGCCGGGCGCCACGCCGTGCCGTTCACGACGGGCCTGCTGGTCGGCATCGGCGAGTCGCTGCGCGAGCGGGCCGAGACGGTGTTCGCCATCCGCGCCTCGCACCGCAGGCACGGTCACGTGCAGGAGGTGATCGTCCAGAACTTCCGCGCGAAGGACGACACCGCGATGCGCGACGCGCCCGACGCCGGCATGGACGAGTACCTCGCCGCCATCGCGGTCACCCGGCTCGTCATGGGCCCGCGGATGCGCGTGCAGGCGCCGCCGAACCTCGTCGACCTGGCCGAGACGGCCCTGCTGCTGCGCGCCGGCGTCGACGACTGGGGCGGGGTCAGCCCGCTCACCCCCGACCACGTCAACCCCGAGCGCCCGTGGCCGCAGGTCGAGGCGCTGGCGAGGGCGAGCGCCGAGCACGGCTTCGCGCTGCGCGAGCGGCTGACCGCCCACCCGCCCTACCTGCGCGAGCCCTGGCTCGACCCGCGGCTGGCCGGTCACGTCGCGGCGCTGGCCGGACCGGACGGCCTGGCCCGCGAGGGCGTGCGTCCCACGGGCCTGCCCTGGCAGGAGCCCGACGGCGGGCTGCAGCTGTCCGGGCGGACCGACCTGCACGCCACCGTCGACACGGCGGGCCGGGCGGCGTCCCGGCGCAGCGACTTCGACGACGTCTACGGCGACTGGACGGCGGTCCGCGAGGCGGTCCCCGTCCCGGTGCCGCGGGCCGACGGCGACGTCGCCGCCGCGCTGCGGGTCGCCCGCGACCGCCCGGCGGCGCTCACGGCCGCGCAGGCCCTGGCGCTGATGACGGCCGAGGGCGCCGACCTCGACGCGGTCTGCGCGCTGGCCGACGACGTGCGGCGCGACACCGTCGGTGACGAGGTGACCTACGTCGTCAACCGCAACCTCAACTTCACCAACGTCTGCTACACCGGCTGCCGGTTCTGCGCGTTCGCCCAGCGGCGGACCGACGCCGACGCCTACACGCTCTCGCTCGACGAGGTCGGTGCCCGTGCCCGAGAGGCATGGGACGTCGGCGCCACCGAGGTGTGCATGCAGGGCGGGATCGACCCGCAGCTGCCCGGCTCGGCCTACCTCGACCTCGCCCGCGCGGTGAAGTCGGCCGCGCCGGGGCTGCACCTGCACGCCTTCAGCCCGATGGAGGTCGTGAACGGCGCCGCCCGCCTGGCCGTGCCGGTCGCGGAGTTCCTCGCAGCCGCCCGCGACGCCGGCGTCGACAGCCTGCCGGGCACGGCGGCCGAGATCCTGGACGACGACGTCCGGTGGGTGCTGACCAAGGGCAAGCTGCCGACCGCGTCGTGGGTCGAGGTCGTCACGACCGCGCACCGGCTCGGGATCCCGACCACGAGCACGATGATGTACGGCCACGTCGACCAGCCGCACCACTGGGTGGCGCACCTGCAGCTGCTGGCCCGGCTGCAGGGCGAGACGGGCGGGTTCACCGAGTTCGTGCCGCTGCCGTTCGTGCACACCTCCGCCCCGCTCTACCTCGCCGGGGTCGCCCGCCCCGGCCCGACGGCGCGCGACAACCGCGCGGTGCACGCGCTGGCCCGCCTGCTGCTGCACGGACGCATCGACCACGTCCAGTGCTCGTGGGTCAAGCTCGGTCCCGACCAGTGCGCGGACGTGCTCGCCGGAGGCGTCGACGACCTCGGCGGCACGCTGATGGAGGAGACGATCAGCCGGATGGCCGGCTCGGCCTACGGCTCGCGCCGGTCCGTGCAGGAGCTGGAGGCGATGGTGCACGCGGCCGGCCGCACGCCGCGGCAGCGCACGACGGCGTACGGCCCCGTCGACGCCGAGCGGCAGGCGGCCGCGCGCCGCGACCGGCCGGTCCTGCCACTCGTCTGACCGGCCGGATGATCTCCCTGAGTGAGGGCCTGGGAGCGCGCTGTCACCGCTCCTCCGCCGCGACGTCGTCCCCACCTATCACCCGTTCGCTTGACTCCGCCGTCTGACACACGTGTAATTCTCCGCGTGTCGTTCCCCCCGCGCAGCCGGCCGGCGGCCGTTCTGCACGGAAGACACCGGGACGGCACCCGCCGTCCCGTCATCGATCTGGTCTGAGGAGACGAGATGACGAGCGAGCCGATCCACCTGGCCGCCCTGGGGGACGACGACGGCGGAGTGCTGGCCTGGCAGGAGCAGGCGCTGTGCGCCCAGACCGACCCCGAGGCGTTCTTCCCGGAGAAGGGCGGGTCGACGAGGGAGGCCAAGCGCATCTGCGTCGGCTGCGAGGTCAAGGGCGAGTGCCTGGAGTACGCCCTGGGTCAGGACGAGCGCTTCGGCATCTGGGGCGGGATGTCCGAGCGGGAGCGCCGGCGCCTCAAGCGCGCAGCGGGCTAGCAGTCCGTCCGGCCGGCTCAGGCGGGCGGCGGGTCCACCTCGTCGGGGTCCAGCGACAGCAGGCGGGCGACCTGGTCGACGACGACGTCGTGCACGAGGTCGGCCAGGTCGGTGCGGTCGGCGGCCCGCGCCTCGAGCGGGCGGCGGTAGACGACGACCCGGGCCGCCGTCGGCCGGCCGCGGTCGTCGGTGCCGGCCGGCAGCAGCCGCCCGAGCGGCACCGCGCCCCCGGCCGTGTCGTCGACGAGCACGTCGTCGTCCAGGGCCGGGTCGCTGCCCAGCGGCACGACGGGCACGTCCTCGACGGCGAACTCCACGCCCTCGAGCTCCTTGGCCCACCGCTGCTCGAGCTCCTCGACGGCGTCCAGGACCAGGTCGTCGAAGCGCTCGCCGCGGGTCTGGGCGGCCGGTACGCGCAGGTCGCGGCCCCCGACGTTGACCGACATCGGGACCAGCGGTCCGCGCAGGCCACGCCCGTGCCGGTCGCGGCGACGGCGCCGGGAAGGACCGGGAGACGCGGCGGGATCCACCCCCACCAGCGTAGGCGGGGGCGGCCGGCGCCGGCGGCGGGTGCGGCGCGTCGCTGGTCCCCGGGGGCCGGGGCGGCTAACGTCCCGCGCGTGGCTCCCGTCCGACGCTGCTCACGCACGGCCTGTGCGCTGCCTGCCGTCGCGACGCTGACCTACGTCTACGCCGACCGGGCCGCCGTCGTCGGCCCGCTCGCGGTCCACGCCGAGCCGCACTGCTACGACCTGTGCGAGGAGCACGCCTCGCGGCTGACCGCACCCCGCGGGTGGGAGGTCGTGCGGCACGCGGGCGACGCGTCCGACGTCCTGCGGCGCAGCAGCGACGACCTCGAGGCGCTCGCCGACGCCGTGCGCGAGGCGGCCCGACCGGGCTCCGGGCGCCCGGCCCCCACCGCCGGCGAGAACGGCACCGGGCGGCGCGGGCACCTGCGCGCGCTGCCCACCCCCGGCTGACGGCTCAAGGTTCGGCCGCGTCCGCCGATGAGGTCCTCGACACGCCGCCCCGGCTGCCCCTGGAGGACCTCATGTCGCTCGTCACCACGCCCGCCCGCCACCTCGCCACCTGCCCGCGCTGCGCCGGCACGAAGGTCACCGCCATCACGATGACCCTGCACGACGGCTCCTGCGTGGACTTCTCGTCCTGCCACACCTGCGAGGCCCGGTCCTGGCGTCAGGGCGGCCAGGAGCTCGACATCTCGACCGTGCTCGGCAAGGCGCGCAAGCCCCGGTTGTAGCCTCCTGCCCCGTGACCCGCGACCTCTCGACGATCGTCAAGGCCTACGACGTACGCGGGCTCGTGCCGCAGGAGCTCGACGCCGACGTGGCGCGCGCGCTGGGCGCAGCCTTCGCGCGCTTCGCCGACGCGCCCCGCATCGTCCTGGCCCGGGACATGCGCGAGTCGGGGGCTGCGCTGTCCGCGGCCTTCGCCGAGGGCGTCACACGCGAAGGCGTCGACGTCCTCGACGTCGGCCTGGGCTCGACCGACCTGCTCTACTACGCCGCGGGAGTGCTCGACCTGCCCGGGGCGATGTTCACGGCGAGCCACAACCCGGCGCAGTACAACGGCATCAAGCTGTGCCTGTCCGGCGCCCGTCCCGTCGGTCAGGACACCGGCCTGCGGCAGGTCCGCGAGGACGCCGAGCGCGCCCTCGCCGGCGTGCTGCCGGACGCCGACGGACCGCGCGGCACCGTCGAGCAGCGGGACGTGCTGGCCGACTACGCCGCCCGGCTGCGCTCGCTGGTGCCGGGCCTGGACGGCATGCGGCCCCTGCGGGTCGTCGTCGACGCCGGCAACGGCATGGCCGGACACACCGTGCCGGCCGTCCTCGAGGGCCTGCCGCTGGAGCTGACCGCGATGTACTTCGAGCTCGACGGCAGCTTCCCCCACCACGACGCCAACCCCCTGGACCCGACCACGACCGTCGACCTCGTCGCCGAGGTGCGCCGCACCGGCGCCGACCTGGGCCTGGCCTTCGACGGCGACGCCGACCGGTGCTTCGTCGTCGACGAGCGCGGACAGGTCGTCGACCCCTCCGCGCTGACAGCGCTGATCGCCGTCCGCGAGCTGGCCCGGCGCCCCGGCAGCGTGGTCGTCCACAACGTCATCACCTCGGCCGTCGTCCCGGAGGTGGTCCGAGCGAGCGGCGGGACCCCCGTGCGCGTGCGCGTCGGCCACTCCTTCATCAAGGCGGAGATGGCCCGCACCGGAGCCGTCTTCGGCGGCGAGCACTCCGGGCACTTCTACTTCGCGGACTTCTGGAACGCCGACTCCGGCATGCTCGCGGCGCTGCACACCCTCGCCGCGCTCGGCGGCTCGTCGGGCACGCTCTCGCAGCTGCTCGCGCCGTACACCCGCTACGCGGCCAGCGGCGAGATCAACAGCGAGGTCGACGACGTCCCGGCCACGATCGACCGGCTCCGGGCGACCTACGCCGGCCTCGAGCAGGACGAGCTCGACGGGCTGACCGTGCGCTCGCCCGAGGGCTGGTGGTTCAACGTACGGCCGAGCAACACCGAGCCCCTGCTGCGCCTCAACGTCGAGGCGCCGGACGACGACACCGTGGCACGGGTGCGCGACGAGGTGCTCGCGCTCGTCCGCGCCGTACAGTTCCGGCCATGAAGCTCGACGCTGCCCTGCTGGAGATCCTCGCCTGCCCGGCCGACCTGTCGCCGCTGCGCGCCGACGAGGCCGCCGACGAGCTGGTGTGCACCGGCTGCGGGCTGGCCTACCCCGTCCGGGACGACATCCCGGTGCTGCTCGTCGACGAGGCCCGCAGGCCGGCGTGAGCCGGTCCCCCGAGCTGCTGGACGACGTCGCGGCGCTCGATGCGGGGGACCGTGGGGAGATGCTGCGCGCCGTCGCCTCGGGGGCCGCGCAGGTGCGGGAGGCGGCGCGCCTGACTGCGGAGGCCGGCGTCGACCGGCTGGCCGACGACGGACGGCCGCGCGCGGTGCTCGTGTGCGGCGCCGGCGGCTCCGCCGTCGCCGGTGACGTGCTGGCGGCTGTGGCGGGCGATGCGAGCCCGGTGCCCGTCGTCGTCTCCCGCGGCCCGGTCCTGCCGGCGTGGGCCGGCCCGATGGACCTCGTCGTGGCGGTCTCCTGCTCCGGGAGCACCCGGGAGACCCTCAGCGCGCTCGAGGAGGCGGTCCGCCGCGGCTGCCGGCTCATGGTCGTCGGCCGGGCGGGCTCGCCGCTGGACGACCTCGGCCAGCGGGGGCGTGCGGTCTTCGTGCCGGTCCCGCAGGGCCGTCCGTCCCGGGCCAGCCTCTGGGCGCTGTCCACGCCGCTCGTCCTGGCCGGTCACGCGCTGGGCCTGCTCAGCGCTCCGCCGCAGGACGTCGAGCAGACCGCGTCGCTGCTCGAGCAGGTCGCCGACCGCTGCCGGCGCGACGCCGACCACCTGGTCAACCCCGGCAAGCGGCTCGCCGCCCACCTCGACGGCGCGCTGCCCGTGGTCTGGGGCACCTCGGCGGTGACCGGCGTGGCGGCCGCCCGCTTCGCCCTCCAGCTCAACGAGAACGCCGAGGTCCCCGCCGTCTGGGGGCTGCTGCCGGACGCGGCGCACAACCAGGCCATGGTGCTCGAGGGCCCGGCCGCCCCGCGGGTCGACGCCGCGGGCGACCCCGACGACTTCTTCCGCGACCGCGCCGACGACGTCGAGCAGGCCGGGTCGCTGGCGCTGGTGGTGCTGCGCGACAGCGACGAGCACCCGCAGACGGCGGCGTACGCCTCGAGCTGCCTCGAGCTGGCCCGGGAGCAGCAGGTGCCCGTCCTCGAGCTGCACGCCGAGGGCAGGAGCCCGCTGGCCCGGCTGGCCTCGCTCGTCGGGCTCGTCGACTTCGCCAGCACCTACCTGGCCCTGCTGCAGGGCACCGACCCCACACCGGTCCGGGCGGTGGAGCGGCTCCGGGACAGGGCCGCGCAGGTCCGCCCGGCCTGAGAGCCGGGCGGCTCTTCACAAGCCGGCCGCGCGGGAGCACACTCGGTCTGCGAGCGTCCGGACAGGACGTCGCGGGGGAGGTGCCCGTGTCCTACGCCCAGTGCCCGATCTGCGCCCTGCGCTTCCGCTACCAGAGCGAGCTCGAGGCCCACGCGCACGACGACCACTGCCTGCCGGCGCAGGTCGTGCTGCCGCCGCAGCCCGAGCGGACGGAGAGCGCGGAGCGCGTGACCTCGAGGCTGCTGCGCCTGCCCTGACCGGATCGCCTGCCCTGAGCGGGTCGCCTGGCTGACGGGCCCTCAGGCGCGCAGCGCCATCACGTACGTCCCGACCGCCGTCTCGACGTCGTCGGCCTCCCGCCGGAAGCGCACCCCGACCTCGAAGCTCGCGCGTCCCCGGGCGGCCAGCGAGTCCCGGGCGGACGTCTCGTCGCCGGTGAGCTCGGCCTGCGCCAGCAGCGGCCCGGTGGCGACGGCGGAGTAGGCGATCGACGTCGCCTTCACCAGGGGCACCGCGCCCTGCTCCACGAGGTCGCCGAACACGCGCAGGAGCACGACGAAGGCAGCCGTCTCGCCCAGGCCGAAGATCGCCGCGGCGTGCGGGCCGCCCAGGTGGTTGTGCAGCTCCGGTCCCGCGTCGAGCCGCAGCCGGGCCGGGTCGACCTCGAGCACGCGCGGCCCCAGCGTGCCGACGAAGCCGGTCGAGCCGTGGATCAGGGCCGGGATGTCGAGCGAGGTCGTCATGCGGGCACCGTACGACGGGGCGCCTGCGAGCATGGGGTGTGCCCGCGCCCGCCTCTGCGACCGGTCCTCCTGCGCCCGGTCCTGCCCCCGCTCCTGCGCCCGCCCACGACGTCGCCGACCTCTCCCTGGCCGAGCGGGGGCGGCGGCGTGTGGAGTTCGCCGAGCGCGCCATGCCGGTGCTGGGGCTGCTGCGGGAGCGGTTCGCCCGCGACCGGCCGCTCGCCGGGCTGCGGATCGCCGCCTGCGCCCACGTCACGCCGGAGACGGCGGCGCTCGCGCGCACGCTGACCGCGGGCGGCGCGGTGCTGCACGTCGCCGCGAGCAACCCCCTGTCGACGCAGGACGACGTCGCCGCGGCGCTGGTGACGGGTGACGGTGTGGCGGTGCAGGCGCGCCACGGCGTCGACCGGGCGGGCTACGCCGGCCACCTGCGCGCCGTGCTGGAGGCGCGTCCGGCGCTGCTGCTCGACGACGGGTGCGACCTGGTCCAGGTGCTGCACACCGACCGCACCGACCTGCTCGGCGGAGTCGTCGCCGGAGCCGAGCAGACCTCGACCGGCGTGCTGCGGCTGCGTCAGATGCACGCCGACGGCGCCCTGCGCCTGCCGGTCGTCGCCGTCAACGACACGCCGATGCAGCTGCTCGTGGCCAACCGGCACGGCACGGGCCAGTCGGTGCTCGACGCGGTGATGCGGGCGACCGGCGCGCTGCTGGCGGGGACCGTCGTGGTCGTGGCCGGCTACGGGTGGTGCGGCAGCGGCATCGCCGCCCGGGCGCGCGGCCTGGGCGCGCAGGTCGTGGTCACGGAGGTCGAGCCCCGGCGGGCCCTGGAGGCGGTCCTCGACGGCCACCGCGTGCTGCCCATGGCCGAGGCCGCGGCCCTGGGCGACGTGTTCCTCACGACGACCGGCAACCGCGACGTGCTGACCTCCGAGCACTTCTCCTGCATGAAGGACGGCGCCGTCCTCGCCAACGCCGGGCACTTCGACGTCGAGGTCGACGTCGTGGGGCTCGCCGACGAGGCCGTGGCCGTGCACCGCCGGGTCCGCCCCCAGGTCGATGCGTACGAGCTGGCGGACGGCCGGCGGCTGCTGCTGCTCGCCGAGGGACGGCTCGCCAACCTCGCCGCGGGGGAGGGTCACCCGCCGTCGGTCATGGACATCTCGTTCGCCGTCCAGGCGCTGACGGTCGAGTGGATGGCCGGCGCCGGCCTGTCGCCCGGCGTGCACGCGGTCCCGCCGGCGATCGACGACGACGTCGCGCGCACCAAGCTGGCCTCGCTCGGGGTGCGGCTGGACCGGCTGTCGCCCGCGCAGGCGCGGTACCTGTCGAGCTGGCGGGCCTGACCTCCCGGACTCTGACACGTCCGTGACAAGGACAGGGCGTGTCGGCTGGCCTGTCTGACACGGTGCTGTTAGAGTTGTCCGTGATGCCGGCACTGACGATCCACGAGGCCGCGGCGACCACGGGGTGGTCGCCGCGCATGCTGCGCTACGTCGAGCAGCTCGGCCTCGTGGCGGCGCCCCGGTCCGCCGGGGGCTACCGCCTGTACGGGCCGGCGCAGCTCGCCCGGCTGCGCTCCCTGCGCACGCTGCTCGACACGCACGACCTCGAGCTGGGGGACGTCGGCGTCGTGCTGCGGCTGCGCCGGGAGCCGGAGCTGGCCGCGGCGCTCGACGCCTGGTTCAGCGCCGGAACCGTGGCGCCGTCCGGCGTGACGGCGACGGCAGCCGGCGACGCGGCCGACCTCCCCGACCAGGACTGGCTCGCCTTCGAGCAGGTCAAGCACCAGCAGCTCCTCACCTCCGACCGACAGGACACCGCATGAGCACCGCCACGACGCAGGCCGACTTCAAGGTCGCCGACCTGTCCCTCGCCGACTACGGCCGCAAGGAGATCCGCCTGGCCGAGCACGAGATGCCCGGGCTGATGGCCATGCGGGCGGAGTTCGGCCCGTCCAAGCCGCTGACCGGCGCGCGGATCACCGGCTCCCTGCACATGACGATCCAGACCGCGGTGCTCATCGAGACGCTGGTCGAGCTCGGCGCCCAGGTGCGCTGGGTGTCCTGCAACATCTTCTCCACCCAGGACCACGCCGCGGCGGCCGTCGCCGTGGGCCCGGACGGCACCGTCGACGACCCGCAGGGCGTCCCCGTCTTCGCCTGGAAGGGCGAGACGCTGCCGGAGTACTGGTGGTGCACCGAGCAGGTCGTCAGCTGGCCCGACGGTGGCGGCCCCAACATGATCCTCGACGACGGCGGTGACGTCACCCTGCTCGTCCACAAGGGCGTCGAGTTCGAGCAGGCCGGCGTCGTCCCGTCGACCGACGACACGCACTCCGAGGAGTACGCCGTCATCCTCGACACGCTGCGCCGCTCCCTCGCCGAGGACCCCACCCGCTTCACCCGGATCGCCGAGGGGATCAAGGGCGTCACCGAGGAGACCACGACCGGCGTCATGCGCCTGTACGAGTTCGCCAAGGCCGGCACGCTGCTGTTCCCGGCGATCAACGTCAACGACTCGGTCACCAAGAGCAAGTTCGACAACCTGTACGGCTGCCGCCACTCGCTGGTCGACGGCATCTTCCGGGCGACCGACGTCATGCTCGCCGGCAAGACCGCGGTCGTGTGCGGCTACGGCGACGTCGGCAAGGGCTCGGCGGCCTCGCTGCGCAACCAGGGCGCCCGCGTCGTCGTCACCGAGATCGACCCGATCTGCGCGCTGCAGGCGGCGATGGAGGGCTACCAGGTCGTGACGCTCGAGGACGTCCTCGAGACCGCCGACGTCTTCATCACCGCCACCGGCAACAAGGACATCATCCTGGCCGAGCACATGGCCCGCATGAAGCACCAGGCGATCGTGGGCAACATCGGCCACTTCGACAACGAGATCGACGTCGCCGGCCTGGTCAAGACCCCGGGCGTCGAGCGCCGCAACATCAAGCCGCAGGTCGACGAGTGGCTCTTCGCGGCCGCGGACGGCCGCCCCGAGCACAGCATCATCCTGCTCAGCGAGGGCCGGCTGCTGAACCTCGGCAACGCCACGGGTCACCCGTCGTTCGTCATGAGCAACAGCTTCACGAACCAGACGATCGCCCAGATCGAGCTGTGGACGAAGAACGACGACTACGAGCGCCAGGTCTACGTGCTCCCCAAGCACCTCGACGAGAAGGTCGCCCGGCTGCACCTCGACGCGCTGGGCGTCAAGCTCACCACGCTCCGCAAGGAGCAGGCGGAGTACATCGGCGTCGACGTCGAGGGGCCGTACAAGAGCGAGATGTACCGCTACTGACCGCCCACCGGCTGGCACGACCGGGCCCGCGCCCTCCGACCGTGGAGGGTGCGGGCCCTCGTCGTCCCACCGGTCAGCAGTCCGTCCGCAGCCCGGTCAGCCCGGCAGCACGAACCCGCCGGGACCGGGCGGCAGGGGTGCGGCGGCCGGCCCGGCGGCGGGGGGCGGGGCGTCCGGGGTTGGTGCTTCCGGTCCGGGTGCCGGGGTCGGGCCCCACGCAGACACTGGCCCGGCCAGGCGCTCGGTCTCCCGCCGGCGGCGCTCGGCCAGCACTGCGGCCAGCACCGCCCAGCCCGGCGTGCCCGGCGGCGGCGGGCCGACCGCGTCGGTGACCGCGCGCACGAGCCGGCCGCCCAGGTCGTCGCGGGCGGCGTCGGTCAGGTCGGCGGCCCGGGAGACGAACGAGCGCACAGCCAGCGCGAGGTCGTCCGGCAGCCTCGCGAGGTCCAGTCCCGCTGCCCAGCCCGCGAGCTGCGGCGGCATCTCGGCCACGGTCCCGCCGCGGGCGCTCACCCGCTCCCTGAGCACGACGGTCCCGGCGAGCAGGTCGCCCAGGCGCTTGCCCTGGGCGTTGAGCAGGCTGGTGACGACGGCGCCGATGAACAGCGTGACGCCGGGCCGCTCGAGGAAGGCGCCGGCGAGCCCGCGCACGAGCGCCTGGCGGAAGCCGATCGGCCCTCCGTCGTCGCGGACCACGCGCAGGCCCATCGCCGCCTTGCCGGGCGTGCGTCCGCGGGTGAGCGTCTCCCAGGTCACCGGGTAGACGATCAGCACCAGGACGCTGACGACGATGCCGAGCGCTCCGCTGGCGGCGTCCGAGACGTCGACCGACACGGCTGCGGCGATGCCGCCGACGACCGCCAGCAGGACGGCCTGCAGGAGCACGTCGACGAAGCCGGCCACGACCCGCGACGGCAGGGCGGCGGGGCGCAGGTCGAGCGCCACCGCCTCGCCCGTCACCAGCTGCGCGCCTGCGCCGATGTCCAGCCGCCGCACGCTCTGGGACACCAGCACCTCCGGTCGAGGACGCGGCGCGCCGGTCGGCGCGCCGCACCTAGTCTGCAGGAGTGGACCTGGACGCGTACGTCGCGGCGCACGCGCGCGAGTGGTCCCGGCTCGAGGAGCTGCTCGGCCGCGCGTCCCGGCCACGGCGCCTGTCCGGTCCCGAGGTCGACGAGCTGGTCGACCTCTACCAGCGCACCGCGACGCACCTGTCGGTCGTGCGCAGCGCCGGCCCCGACCCGGTCCTCGTCGCCCGGCTGAGCACCCTGGTCGCGCGGGCGCGCGGGGTGATCGCCGGCGGTCGACGTGCCGGCTGGTCCGACGTGACGCAGTTCCTCAAGGCCGACTTCCCGGCGCTGGTCTACCGGACCCGCTGGTGGTCGATCGGGGCCACCGTGATGTTCCTCGTGGTGGCCTTCGGGCTCGGGGGCTGGATCGCCGGCAGTCCCGAGGCGCAGCTGGCCGTGGCCCCGCCCGAGGTGGTGGAGCGGCTGGTCACCGAGGACTTCGAGAACTACTACAGCTCGAACCCGGCGCAGGACTTCGCGGCCCAGGTCTTCACCAACAACGCCTACGTCGCCGCCCAGTCGATCCTGTTCGGGGTCCTGCTGGGCCTGCCGGTGCTGTTCGTGCTGTTCACCAACGCCGTCAACGTCGGGGTGGCCGGCGGTCTGATGGCGGCCAACGACCGGACGGGGCTGTTCTTCGGGCTCATCCTCCCGCACGGGCTGCTCGAGCTGACCGCGGTGTTCGTCGCCTGCGGCCTGGGTCTCAAGCTCGGCTGGACCGTCGTCGACCCGGGTCGCCGCACGCGTGCCCGGGCGCTGGCGGAGGAGGGCCGAGCCCTGGTGTCGGGCGCCCTCGGGCTCGCCCTGGTGCTGTTCGTCTCCGGCCTGGTCGAGGCGTTCGTGACGCCCTCGCCGCTGCCGACCTGGGCCCGGATCACGGTCGGCGTCGTGGT
This sequence comes from uncultured Frankineae bacterium, assembly GCA_902805775.1. GTDB lineage: Bacteria > Actinomycetota > Actinomycetes > Mycobacteriales > SCTD01 > SCTD01. The sequence goes on from CADCUB010000086.1 coordinate 20,175, forward strand.
GGAGGTCCTGTTCCTGGCCTGGGTCTACGGGCCGGGCCGGCGCGCCCACCTCGCCGGCCGCACCGGCGACCTGCGCAGCGACCTGCGCGGCGACGTGGCGCCGTCCGCGGGGTAGCCGCGGCCGGTGTCAGCGCGTCGGGCCGCCCGATCCGGGCGGGTGGTCGAGCAACGGCACCTCGCCCGCCCGCCCCGCCACCGGCGGGGTCGAGCAGGGCACCGGGCCCCACCCCGCGCCGCCGGGCTCCGGCACGACCGCGTCGACCAGCGCCGTCAGCGTCGGGCCGAGCGGCGCGTCGAGCGCGAGCGCCGCGTGCGCGTCGCCCCGCGTCTGGCCCTGGTTGACGATCACCACGGGGATGCCCAGCTTGGCCGCCCGCAGCACGAAGCGGTGCCCGGACATCACCTTCAGCGACGAGCCCAGGACCAGCAGCACCCGGGCCGCCTCCACACGTGCGAACGACGCGGCGACCCGGTCCGGTGGCACGGTCTCGCCGAAGAACACGACGTCGGGCTTGAGCACGCCCCCGCAGACGACGCAGGGCACGACGTGGAAGCCGTCCAGCGCCGCGTCGGGCAGGCTGACGTCGCCGTCCGGGTTGACCCCGGTGACCTCCGCCGACCACTCGGGGTTCGCCTCCCGCAGCCTCGCGTCGAGGAAGGCGCGGCTGCTCAGCTCGCCGCAGTCCAGGCAGACGACCCGGCTGAGCGTGCCGTGCAGCTCGACGACGTCGCGGGCACCGGCCGCGGTGTGCAGCCCGTCGACGTTCTGCGTGACGATGCCGTCGACGACGCCGGCGGCCTGGAGGGCGGCGACGGCGCGGTGGCCGCGGTTCGGCAGTGCGCGGGCGATGAGCCGCCAGCCCAGGTGGCTGCGCGCCCAGTAGCGCCGACGGGCGGCCGGGTCGCCCGTGAAGACCTGGTAGGTCATCGGGCTGGACGGCCGGGCGGCGCCGGTCGGCCCCCGGTAGTCGGGGATGCCCGACTCGGTCGAGATGCCGGCGCCCGACAGCACCACCACGCCGCCGTCGTGCACGAGGTCGGCGAGCTCGTCGAGGCCGGTGTCGACGGCGGAGACGGATCCGGAGGACACCCGTCCATGGTCGGTCACCTCAGGCCGGGCCGCCCCGCCAGCCGGCCTCGTCGACGCCGCCGGGCTGCGGCGCCTCGGGGTCGTAGGGCGTCCGGCTGAAGACGAAGGTGCCGACGTCCAGGGCGACCACCCGGCCGTCGTCGCGGGTCACCCGCAGCACCTCCCCGGCGTGGTAGCCGTCCAGACCGACGAACGTGCCGTCCCCGCGGGACCGGAACCGCGAGGCCCGTCCGGCGCCCAGGAGCCCCACCAGCTCCAGCAGCCCGTCCGCGCGCAGGCGCAGGCCGTACGCGCTGGTGCCCCAGTACCACGGCCCGACCAGCTCCAGCAGCGCACGGTCGACGTCCGCGGCGGGCCGCCACGGCTCACCGACGTACGGCTCCGCCGTCCGGACGAGCTCGTGCAGGTCACCGGGGAGCGCGGGGTCCAGGCCGCTGGTGGCGTTGCACAGCATCACCGTGCCCAGGTCCTCGTCGCGGTCGACGAACACCGACGCGAGGAAGCCCGGCATCGAGCCGCCGTGCCCCACGAGGGTGCGGTCGCCGGCGCGGACGACCTGCAGCCCGAGCCCGTACGCCGACCAGCCGGGCGCCGACGGGTCCACCCCGGCGGGCGTGGCCATCTCCTCCAGCGTGCCCGAGGAGAGCACGTCGGCGGTGTCGCCCAGCAGGAACGTCCCGAAGCGGGCCAGGTCGGTCAGCGTCGCCCAGAGCTGCCCGGCGGCGGCCATGGCGCCCGCGTCCTCCTCCGGCTCGGGCAGCAGGACGTCGGCCCACGGGTGCACGGCCCAGCCGCGGGCCGCCCGCCCGTCCGGCCGGGTCGTCGTGCGCGTCATGCCCAGCGGGAGCAGGACCTCGTCGCGGACGACCTGCGCCCACGGCCGGCCCCGGGCCCGGGCCAGCAGCTCACCGAGCACGCCGAAGCCGAGGTTGGAGTAGTGGAACCGCCGGCCGGCGCCGTGCGGCAGGTCGTCGGGGCGCAGCTGCGCGGACAGGCCGCTCCAGTCCTCGCCCGGGGTGCGCTCCCACCACGCGCCCGGGCTCTCCGCGCGGACGCCGGCGGTGTGCGACAGCAGCTGGCCGACGGTCCGCGCGCCGAAGGGGGTGCCCGGCACGTGCCGGTCGAGCGGGTCGTCGAGCCCGAGCCGCCCCTCGTCGCGCAGCCGCATGACCGCCACCGCGGTGACCGTCTTGCTGATCGAGCCGAGTCGGTGCTGCACGTCGGTGTGCGGCTCCTGCACCGCCCCGACGCCCGCTGACCAGGCCAGCCTCCCGCCGCGGACGACCCCTGTCGTGAGCGACGGCACCCGGCTGGTGCGCTGGGCGCGGGCGGTGCGGGCGAGCAGCGCACGGGCGGTGGAGTCGAGCAGGGTCGTCATGCGCTCGGACCGTAGCGGCAGCCCCCGTCAGGTGCTGGACGGCGGTTCACAGGCGTCCGGCCGCCTTGAGCGACAGGTAGGCGTCCGAGACCGCGGGCGCGAAGTGCTCGGGCGGTGCGTCGACGACCTCGACGCCCGCCCGCCGCAGCCGCGCGGTCAGCCGGCGCCGCTCGGTGCGGGCCCGCTCGGCCGCGGCCGCGTCGTACACCGCCTCTGCGGTGCCGCGGCCCTGCGCCATCGCCTCGACGCGCGGGTCGGCGACCGCGGCGAGCAGCACGGTGTGCCGCGACGTCAGCGACGGCAGGTGGGGGAGCAGCCCCTCCTCGAGCGGCGCGGTGTCGAGCGAGGTGAACAGCACCACCAACGACCGGCGCCGGGTCCGCCGCAGGACCTCGCCGACCAGGCGACGACCGTCGCCCTCCACGAGCGCCGGCTCCAGCCCGGCGACCGCGTCGACCGTGCGGGCGAGCACCTCGGAGCGGCTCGCGCCCTCGACCGCGGCGCGCGGCTCGCGGTCGAAGGCGAGCAGGTCGACGCGGTCGCCGGCCCGTGACGCGAGTGCCGTCAGCAGCAGGGTGGCGTCGAGGGCGACGTCGAGACGCGGCTCGTCGCCGACCCGGCCGGCGGAGGTGCGGCTGGTGTCGAGCACGAGCAGCAGCGTGCGGTCGCGCTCGGGCCGCCAGGTGCGCACGACGAGGTCCTGACGGCGCGCCGTCGCGCGCCAGTCGATCGCCCGCACGTCGTCGCCCTCGACGTAGTCCCGCAGCGTGTCGAACTCGGTGCCCTGCCCTCGCTGGCGGACGACGACCGCGCCGTCGAGCTGGCGCAGACGCGCCAGCCGCTCGGGCAGGTGCTTGCGGGAGGTGAACGGCGGCTGCACCCGCACCCGCCACGGGACCTCGTGGCGGCCCTGCCGGGCCGCGACGCCCAGCGGCCCCACGGACCGCACCGTCACGCGGTCGGGCACCCGGTCGCCGCGCCGGGTCGGCTGCAGGACGGTGCGCAGCGTGCGGCGCTGACCTGCCGGGACCGCGAGCGGCTGCACGCGCGGCGCGGCCCCGGCGGAGGGCACCCACGCGTCCCGCAGCGCGCCCCGCAGCTCGCGCGGCCCGGGGTTGGTGACCGTCAGCGCCACCTCGACCGACTCGCCGAGCCGGCAGGCGGTCGCCCCCGAGCGCGTCAGGCCCAGCGCGCCGACGGGCGCGGCGAGCAGCGCGTCGGCCGTCGCGACGAGCGCGAGCAGGACCGCCACGGCCAGCACGGTCCACGGCGAGGGCACGACCAGCACGGGCAGGACGCCGAGCAGGGCGAGCAGCGCGGCCCGGCCGGTGAGCGCCACGGCGCCTACCGGGGGACGGGGACCGAGGCGAGCACGCCGTCGAGCACGCCGTCGCCGGTGACGCCCTCGAGCTCGGCCTCGGGCCGTACGGCCAGGCGGTGGCGCAGCGTCGGCCGCGCGAGGGCCTTGACGTCGTCCGGTGTGACGTAGTCGCGCGAGGACAGCCACGCCCAGGCCTTGGCCGTGGCCAGCAGGGCGGTCGCGCCGCGCGGCGAGACGCCGAGCGAGAGCGACGGGCTGCTGCGGGTGGCCCGGCACAGGTCGACGACGTAGGCGAGGACCTCCGGCGCCACCGAGACGGCACGGGCCGCGGCGCGCCCGGCGGCCAGCTCGGCGGCTCCGGCGACCGGCTGCAGGCCGGCTGCGGCGAGGTCGCGCGGGTCGAAGCCCCGGTCGTGCGCGGCCAGCACCTGCACCTCGTCGTCGCGCGAGGGCAGCCCCACGTTGAGCTTGAGCAGGAAGCGGTCGAGCTGGGCCTCCGGCAGCGGGTAGGTGCCTTCGTACTCGACCGGGTTCTGCGTCGCGCACACGACGAAGGGGTCGGGCAGCGGACGCGGCGTGCCGTCGACCGTGACCTGCCGCTCCTCCATGGCCTCGAGCAGCGAGGCCTGGGTCTTGGGCGGGGTGCGGTTGATCTCGTCGGCCAGCAGCAGGTTGGTGAAGACCGGCCCGGCCCGGAAGGAGAAGTCGCCGCTGTCGTAGACCAGCGAGCCGGTGATGTCGCCCGGCATCAGGTCGGGGGTGAACTGCACGCGCTTGGTGTCGAGCGACAGCGAGGCGGCGACGGCCCGCACGAGCAGCGTCTTGGCCACCCCCGGCACCCCCTCGAGCAGCACGTGACCGCGGGCGAGCAGGGCGATGACCAGGCCGGTCACGACGGCGTCCTGGCCGATGACCGCCTTGCCGACCTCCGCGCGCAGCGCCGTCAGCGCCTCCCGCGCCTGCTCCGGGCCGACCTCGGCCGGCCGTCGGGGGGCGCGGGCGCGGGCGGGTGCCCGGCGGGTCGAGGTCGCCCGGGCCAGCCGGGACGGGGCGGGCTCGTCCGGGGTCGCGCTCACGAGCCGGTCCTGCCTCTCTCGGATCGGGTGGACCTCGACGCCAGGACGGTCATCGGGTGCCGCGCAGCGTCGCCTCGAGCGCGGACAGGTCGTCCGCGAGGCGCACGAGTGCGGCGTCGTCGGGCGGGGGACCACCGTACAGAAGGTCCTCGACCACCGCGGGGGCGTCGCCGGTGCGCTGGGCGACCAGGGCGACCAGCGCGGCGCGGTCGACGGAGGTCGGAGCCCCGACCCGCCGGCCCACCCGCTCGCGGCTGGCGGCGCGCAGCGCCTCGGCGGCCGAGCCGCGGGCGCCCGCGGCGCGGTAGAGCCGGCTGCGCCCCTCGACCGCCTCCGCCGCGCGCACGACGACGGGCAGCGGCTCGTCCACGACCCGTCCGAGGCGGCGCGCGCGCCACAGCGCCAGGACGCCGGCGGCCACCAGCAGCTGCAGCGCCGCCAGGCGCAGGCCGTCGGGCAGCAGCTCGCCCAGCGAGGGGGCGTCGTCGACGGGGCGGCCGGGCCGCGGGACCAGCCACAGGACGCCTCCGGGGCGCTCGCCGAGCAGCCCCAGCGCCAGGGCGGCGTTGCCGCGCTCGTCCAGGCGGTCGTTGGTGAGCAGCGCGCCGTCTCCCAGCAGCACCGCGGACTCGGCTGCCAGGCGCAGGAGGGTGGCCTCGCCCCCGACGGCGTAGCAGCCGGTGGCCTCGGCCGCGTCCGTGCCGCGGTAGGTGCGCCCGCCCAGGTCGACGTCGCCCGCCGTCACCGCCTCGGGCAGCTCGCAGGCCGGGCGGCGGGCCTCCACCGGCAGCTCGTCGCGGACCTCCGCCGGCAGGCCGAGGGGTGACAGGTGGGAGTCGGCCGCGCCGACGACGACCAGGCCGGTCTGCAGCCGTCCGAGCCGCCGCAGCTCGGACGGCGCCAGGGCCTCGGGCAGCGGCACGACGAGCGTGCGGTCGGCGGCGTCGGCGGCCTCCACCGCGTCGACGGTGTCCACCCGGGTCACCTCGACGCCGCGCTCCCGCAGCAGCTCGGCGATCGCCCGCGAGCCGCCCGGCGTGGGGGAGTCGGGGTCGAGCCGCCCGCCCGGGGAGCGCGCCGTGAGCAGGCCGAGGACCGTGCCGGCGACCACGAGCGCCAGGACCACCAGCAGCGGGCCCCGGCCGGCCCGCCAGGTCGAGCGCACGGTCGGTCCCGTCGCCGTCCCGGAGCCGGCGGCTCCCGGTGGAGCGGGGGGCGCGACGTCGACCGTCACCGCACGGCCAGGCGGCTGTCCGAGACCCGGGCGTCGACCGCGACGATCGAGGCGTACGACGAGGCGTCCGCCGGGCGCCCGCCGTACCAGACCTCGTCGAACAGGCGCGCGGCCCGGACCAGGTCGTCGGCCACCTCGGGCAGCGCCGCCCCGCCGTCGCGCGCGACCTCGCCGGCCGTGCGGCCCGGGCGCGGGTCGAGCGCCCCGCGGGCCTCCAGCTCACGCACGACGGCACGCAGCCGCTCGCGCACGGCCTGCGCCCACTGCCCCTGTGCGGCGGCTGCCTCGGCCTGCTCCCGGTGCTCGGCCGCCGTCTGGACACCTGCGCCGGCGAACAGCGCGCGCTCGGGCGAGGTGCGGGCCAGCGGCCCGATGCGCGACAGGACGACCCCGACGAGCAGCACGAGCAGCAGGGCCAGGGCCAGCAGCCCGAGGCGGCCGCCCGGAGCGATCAGGGCGGCGCGGTCGAGCAGCTCGCCGAGCTCCTGCAGGATCCTGCCCAGCGCCCGGGTGATCGGCGAGGGCTGCGCGTCGACGTACTCGCGCCGACGCAGCTCCCGCTCCGCCGCCTCCCGGGCGGCCTCCCGGTCCACGGGGGACAGGGTGAGGGCGCGGACGAGCGGCCCCGCAGCGGTCACGAGCGGGAGGCGGCCGCCGCCGACAGGGAGACGTCGAGCCCCTCCGCGCGGATGCGGCGGTCGACGTAGACCAGCGCGTAGACCGCTGCGGTGAAGGGGGCGACCAGCGTGGCGGCGATGCCGCCGCCGATCGACGACAGGACCAGCGCGCGGGTGGCCAGCACGTCGGTGTCGGCCGAGAAGACCCCACCGATCGAGCCCGCCCCCAGCGCCGCGAAGGGCAGCTGGACGACCTGCGACACGAAGGCGCCGATGACCAGGGTCAGCAGCAGGATGCCGAACACCCGCCACCAGTCCCGCCGCACGAGCACCGCCGAGCGACGCAGGCTCGTGCCGATGCCCACCCGCTCGAGCACGAGGGCGGACGGTGCCAGCGCGAAGCGGACGTACAGCCAGACGGCCGCCGCCACTCCGGCCAGGATCAGCGGCACCCCGACGAGGGCGCCGATCCCGCCCGTCACCGCGATGAGCAGCGCTCCCGCGGTGGTGGCGACCGCGAACGCGCCCACGACCATCACCAGGACGAGCAGCGCCAGCCCGATCAGGGGCAGCAGCCGCGAGCGGACCTGCGTCCAGGCCTCGCCGAGGCTGAGCGGCTGGCCGAGCACGGCCTTGCCCACGACGGCGGTGATCGCCCCGGTCAGGACGGCGCCGGAGACGATCGACAGGAGCACGCTCAGCAGGGTGCCGGCGGCGGCGCCGCCGAGCGCGTCACGCAGAGCCGCCGTGTCGCCGCGCTCGAACGCGGCGCTGTCGACCTCGAGGAACGGCTGGAACGCCGTCACGAGCAGCAGCACGTCGAGCACCGTGGTCACCAGCGCGACGCCGGCGGCGAAGCCCAGCGCGGGTCGTGGGTAGCGGCGCAGGACGCCGACGGCGCCGTCGAGCACCTCACCGAGCCCGAGCGGACGCAGCGGCACGACCCCGGGCTTGTCCTCGACCGGCCGCATGCCCCACGGCTGCTGGCCGGGCGGCTGCTGGCCGTACGCGGGCTGGCCGTACGTGGGCTGGCCGTACGTGGGCTGGCCGTAGGCGGGCTGACCGGGGGCGGGCTGGCCGTACGGCTGCTGCCCGGGGGCGGGCTGCTGGCCGTACGTGGGCGGCTGGCCGGGACCGGGCTGCGGCGCCCCGGACGAGGACGGCGCGGGCGGGGCACCCCATCCGTCCGGTGTGGTCCAACCGCCGGGCTCGCTCATCGGGACTCCGTCTCCTCTCGGCAGCGGGCGCGCCGCCGCCGCCATCGTCCCACGTCAGGGCCGCCGGAGCCGCCCCACGCGGCCCGCGAGGTGCGACGATGGTGCAGCGTCCGTCGCACGGCTGAGGAGGTCGTCAGGTGAGCAAGGTGCTGGTGGTCGACGACGACCCCGCCCTCGCGGAGATGCTCGGGATCGTCCTGCGCCAGGAGGGCCTGGAGGCGGCCTTCGTGGCCGACGGCGACGCGGCGCTGGGGGCGTTCCGGCGCGAGCGGCCCGACCTCGTCCTGCTCGACCTCATGCTGCCCGGCACCGACGGCATCGAGGTCTGCCGGCAGATCCGCGCCGAGAGCGGCGTGCCCATCGTGATGCTGACCGCCCGCAGCGACACCCTCGACGTCGTCCTCGGGCTGGAGAGCGGCGCCGACGACTACGTCGTCAAGCCGTTCAAGCCCAAGGAGCTCGTCGCCCGGCTGCGCGCCCGGCTGCGCACCCGTGAGGACGAGGCGCCCGAGACGCTCACCATCGGCGCGCCCGACGACCTGGTGACCATCGACGTGCCCGGCCACAAGGTGGTGCGCGGCGGCGAGCAGGTGCAGCTCACCCCGCTCGAGTTCGACCTGCTGGTGGCGCTGGCCCGCAAGCCGCACACGGTGTTCACCCGCGAGGTGCTCCTCGAGCAGGTGTGGAACTACCGGCACGCCGCCGACACGCGCCTGGTGAACGTGCACGTCCAGCGCCTGCGGGCCAAGGTCGAGCGCGACCCGGAGAAGCCGCAGGTCGTCGTCACGGTCCGGGGCGTCGGCTACAAGGCAGGCCCGGCCTGACCACCCGCGTGCCTCCCCCGCCGCCGGCTGCGGCGGCGCCCCGCGCGCCCGTCGACGAGGCCGCGGACGCTCCTGTGCGCACGCGCCCGGCCGCCGTCTCCATCGACCCGGCCTGGCGGCGGGCCCTGCACGCCACCGCCGACGCCGCCCGCGAGCTGAGCCGCCGGACCGGCCACCGCTGGCGCAGCTCGCTGCAGACCCGGGTGGTGGTCAGCACGCTGGTCGTCTCGAGCCTCGTGGTGGCGCTGTTCCTGTCGCTGCTGCTCGAGTCGGTCGGTCGTGGGCTGGTCGACGCCAAGACCCGCACGTCGCTGGGCGAGGCGGCCTCCGGCGCGCAGGCGCTCGAGAGCGACTCCCGCCTCGTCGACGACGCCGGCGGGGGCCGGCCGCGCCAGTCCGACCGGCTCGAGGACGTCTTCGAGGACCTCGCGCGGCGGGCCGCGGGCAGCGACTACGCGGTGCTCCTGGTCAGCACGGAGGGCACCGGCCCGTCCTTCGGCTCCGGTGACCTGGCGGGCGACGACGTCCCGGCCGCCCTGCTCGAGCGGCTGGACGCCCGGCCGACGCGGGCGTACGTCTTCGCGGCCGTGCCCGACGGCACGCGCACGCCGCAGGAGTCGCTGGTCGTCGGCTCGCCGGTGCGCGTGCCGCAGCTGGGGGAGCTCGGCGACTACCGCCTGTTCCACGTCTTCCCGCTGACCGCCGAGCGCGAGACCCTCGGGCTGGTCCGGCGCACGGCCGCCTTCTCCGGGCTGCTGCTGGTCGTCGGGCTGGCGCTGGTCACCGGCCTGGTCGCGCGGCAGGTCGTGGCGCCGGTGCGGGCGGCCGCGCGCACGGCGGTCCGGCTGGCCAACGGCCGGCTCGACGAGCGGCTGACCGTCACCGGCGAGGACGAGATCGCCCAGCTCGGCTCGAGCTTCAACTCCATGGCCGACGCCCTGCAGGGACAGATCCGGCTGCTCGAGGACCTGTCCCGCGTGCAGCGGCGCTTCGTGTCCGACGTCTCGCACGAGCTGCGGACCCCGCTGACGACGGTGCGCATGGCCGCCGACGTGCTGTTCGACGCCCGTGAGGACTTCCCGGCGGGGGCGTCCCGGTCGGCCGAGCTCCTGCAGGCCGAGCTCGACCGCTTCGAGGCGCTGCTCACCGACCTGCTCGAGATCAGCCGCTACGACGCCGGCGCCGCCGACCTCGACGTCAGCGCCACTGACCTGTGCCCGCTGGTGCGCCGCGTGCTGACGGCGGCAGCGCCGCTCGCCGAGCGTCACGGCAGCCGCCTGGTGGTGAGCCTGCCGGCGCGTCCGGTCGTCGCCGACCTGGAACAGGTGCGCATCGAGCGCGTGCTGCGCAACCTGGTCGTCAACGCCGTCGAGCACGGCGAGGGCCGGCCGGTGGAGGTCGCGCTCACCGCCGACGACGACAAGGTGGTCGTGACCGTGCGCGACCACGGAGTCGGGCTGCAGCCCGGTCAGGCCGGCATGGTCTTCACCCGCTTCTGGCGGGGCGACCCGTCGCGCGCACGGGCCACCGGCGGCACCGGGCTCGGGCTGGCGATCGCCCTGGAGGACGTGCGCCTGCACGGCGGCTGGCTGCAGGCGGCCGGCGTTCCGGGCCGGGGCTCGGTCTTCCGGATGACGCTGCCCCGCACGGCCGGGCGCAGCGTGCCGGACACGCCCCTCGAGCCGCCGCGGTGACCGCCCGGGCGCGGCCGCTGCTCTGCCTGCTGGTGCTCGTCGGACTGACCGCCTGCGGGGGGTTGCCGCTGCCCAGCGGGGTCCGCGACGCTGCCGGCGCCCGGAGCGAGGACACGGACGCTCGCGGCGACGAGGCCGGCATCGTCGTGGTCGCGCCCGGTCCGCAGCCGGACATGACGGCCACCGAGGCCGTCTCGGGCTTCCTGGACGCCCTCAGCCGCAGCCCGCAGGACGACCACGCCATCGCCCGCCGCTACCTCGCGCCCGGCGTCGAGTGCTGCGGCGACGACGAGGAGGCGGTCCTGTACGCCCTGGGCGCCCGGCGGTCGGCGGTCACGCGTGATCCCGCGGTCGTGCGGGTCACCTACGACTCCGTCGGACGGGTGCTGCGCGACGGGTCCTACCGCGTGGAGCGCCGCACGGTGGTCGACGACTTCCGCGTCGTCGACGTGGACGGCCGGCCCCGGCTGGCCGGCGTCCCGAGGGGGCTGCGGCTCGTCCAGGACGACCTCGAGCGCTCCTTCACGCCCTACGACGTGCACTTCCTGGGCCGCTCGGCCGACGGTGCCGCCAGCGGCCGGCTGGTGCCCGACCGGGTCTTCCTGCCCGCCCAGAGCGAGTCCGGCCCGGGGCAGGCGCTGGTCGACGCGCTGCTCACCGGGCCGACCCGGCGGCTCGCGCCCGCGGTCCTCAGCGCCGCCCCGACGGGCACGACGGCGCGGGTGCGGGCGGCGGCGGGCGTCGTGAGCGTCGACCTGTCCGACCACGTCCGCGGCCTCGACGCGCGCGGCAGGCAGCGCCTGTCCGCCCAGCTGGTCTGGACGCTCGTCCCGGCCTACTCCGGCGTGCGGCTGCTCGTCGAGGGCGAGCCCTTCGACGCCGGCGCCGGCCCGGTGCAGGACCGCAGCGACTGGGCGAGCTACGACCCCGTCGGCACGTCCGGCGACGCACCGCTGCTCTACCTGCAGGGACGGCAGCTGCGCCTGCTCGACCGCGAGCTGCCGGCGAGCCCGGTCACCGACGGTGGCCTGCCCGTCGACGCCGTCGCCGTGTCGCCGTGGACCTCCCGGCTGGCCGTGCGCACGCGGCGCTCGCCGCGGCTCGACGAGGTCCGCACCGGACCGCTGCGGGGGCCGTTCGGCGATCCGGTGCTGCGCGGTGACGGACTGACCTCGATGTCCTGGGGCACCCCCGAGCAGGGCCTGTGGGTGCTGCAGCCGGACCCGCGGGCGGCCGTGTGGCTGGTCCCCGACGACAGCGCCGCCGACCGGTCCCCGGCCCCCGTGGTCCTCAGCCCGCCGCCCGGTCGGCTGAGCGCGCTGCAGGTCTCCCGCGACGGGGCACGGATCGCCCTGGTGCTGGGCGGTCGGCTGCACGTCGGCCGCGTCGAGCCCACCGGCTCGTCGCAGGGCGGCGCGCCGGGCTGGCGGATCGCCGACATCACGCTGGTCTCCCGCGAGCTGGTCGGCGTCACCGACGTCGCCTGGCAGAGCGGCACCTCCCTGGTCGCCCTCGGGTCCTTCGAGGCCGACGGGCAGGTGTTCCCCGCCGAGGTCGCCGTCGACGGCTCCTCGCTCGACGTCGTGCAGCGCCCGCTGGTCGGCGCCGCCGCCGTCGAGATCGCCGCCGCCCCCCGACAGCCGCTGGTGGTCGCGGCCGACGTCGACGGGGAGCGCCGGCTGTTCCGCGACGACGGCACGCTGTTCCGGCTGGTCGGTCCCGGCAGCTCGCCGTCCTACCCGGGCTGAGCGCCGTCCACGGACCGGCCGTCGGCTGGTGACACCGGCGCCGCGCAGCGGGACCGTCGCGGAGTGCTCGCCGACCTGCTCGACCTCGTGCTCCCCCGCGACTGCGCCGGCTGCGGTCTGCCGGGGCGCACGCTGTGCACCCGCTGCGCCGTCCTGCTGCGGGCACCGCCGTTCGCCTCCCGCCCGGACCCCGCGCCGGTCGGACTGCCCCGGCTGACGGCGGTCGCGACCTACGACGGCGCCGTCCGGTCGGTGCTCCTCGAGCACAAGGAGCGCGGGCGGGTGGCGCTGGGCCGGCCCCTCGGGCGGGCCCTGGCCGGTGCCGTGCGGCCGCACCTCGTGGCACCGCCGGCTGCCGCGGCCGTCCTGCTCGTGCCGGTCCCGTCGTCACCGGCCGCGGTCCGAGCGCGCGGTCACGACCACGCCCGCCGCCCCGCGGCCGCGGCCGCCCGCGAGCTGGGCCTGCGCTCGGCCGCCGTCCTCGTCCAGGCGCGCCGGGTCGACGACCAGGCCGGACTGGGAGCGGCGGCCCGGGCGGCCAACCTCGCGGGAGCGCTGCGGGCGCGGCGGCGCCTCGACGGCATCGACGTCGTGGTCGTCGACGACCTGGCCACCACCGGGGCCACCCTGACGGAGGCGGCTCGCGCGCTGAGCGCCGCCGGAGCCCGGGTCCGGGGTGCTGCGGTGGTGGCGGTCACCCGCAGACGGGAAGGAGCGGTTGCACGGCGGCCAGCGGCGGCCCCCCTGTCGGAGCACGCGGTCGAGGTCTAGCGTCACTGCGACGGCACCCTCGGTGCCACCGCACCGACCACCACCGACAGGAGCGCGACGAGCAGGAGGCAGTGCCGGAGCGTCGCTCGACCCCTACCGGATGCACAGGAGGAACTGCGTGGACATCGTCGTCAAGGGCCGCAACGTCGAGGTGCCCGACCACTTCCGCGAGCACGTCGCGCAGAAGCTGGCTCCGTCCGAACGGCTGGACTCCCGCGTGATCCGCATCGACGTCGAGCTCATGCACGAGAAGAACCCGCGCCAGTCCGACCGCTGCCAGCGGGTGGAGATCACGTGCAACAGCAAGGGCCCGATCATCCGGGCCGAGGCCAGCGCCGCCGACTTCTACGCCGCCCTGGACACCGCCGTCCTCAAGCTCGAGGCCCGTCTGCGCAAGGCGCACGACCGTCGCCGGGTCCACCACGGCCGGCACACCCCTGCGTCGGTCGCCGAGGCGACGGCGGGGCTGCCGGTCGGCGTTCCCCTCGGGGCGAGCAGCAACGGCCTCGACGGCGACCACGCCGTCGAGGCGGTCGCCCTGCTCGAGCGCGACGGCTCCGGCCCGACCGTCGTCGACGACACCGCCAGCCTGATCGTGCGCGACAAGACCCACGACGGTCAGCCGATGACCAGCGCCGACGCCCTGCACGAGATGGAGCTCGTCGGTCACGACTTCTACCTCTACATGGACGCCGACACCGGCCTGCCGAGCGTGGTCTACCGGCGGCACGGCTACGACTACGGCGTCATCCGGCTGCAGACGAGCTGATCGCAGGCGCCCCGCGACGTGGCAGGATTGCTCCCGTCGTCGTGCTCCCGCCGGGAGCGGACGGCGGCGGCTGCGCCGCCGATCCCTGCCGTCCGATGTGGAGGCCCCACGTGTCCGAGATCCCTGCCGCCGGACCCGAGGCGAGCGCGGGCCCGGGCGGGGAACCGATCCGGGTCCTCGTCGTCGACGACCACGCCCTGTTCCGCCGCGGCCTGCAGATGGTCCTCGAGCAGGAGCCCGACATCGAGGTGGTCGCGGAGGCCAGCGACGGCGCCGAGGCGGTCGTGCAGGCCAGCGAGCAGACTCCCGACATCGTCCTGATGGACGTGCGGATGCCGCGCCGGGGCGGCATCGACGCGTGCACGGCCATCCACGAGGCCGTCCCGTCCGCCAAGATCATCATGTTGACGATCTCGGACGAGGAGGCCGACCTCTACGACGCCATCAAGGCCGGCGCCATGGGCTACCTGCTCAAGGAGATCTCCATCGAGGAGGTCGCGGCGGCGATCCGCGCCGTCCACGGGGGTCAGTCGCTGATCAGCCCGTCGATGGCGAGCAAGCTGCTCACCGAGTTCGCCTCGATGATCAAGAAGACCGACGACCGTCAGCAGGTCCCCACCCCTCGGCTCACCGACCGCGAGATGGAGGTCCTCAAGCTCGTCGCCAAGGGCATGAACAACCGCGACATCGCCAAGGTGCTGTTCATCAGCGAGAACACCGTCAAGAACCACATCCGCAACATCCTGGAGAAGCTCCAGCTGCACTCGCGCATGGAGGCGGTCGTCTACGCCGTCCGCGAGAAGCTGCTCGAGATCACCTGAGGCGGTCGGGCACGTAGGCCCACACGACCATGTCGACGCGCTCGTCCGACCGCGGAGCCGACCGGACCGACCGCGCGACGCCCTCGCGCACGAAGCCGGCCTTCTCGGCCACCCGCTGCGAGGCGGTGTTGCGGACGTCGGTGAGCAGCTCCACCCGGGCCAGGCCGGCCGCCGTGACGCCCCAGGCGGTGTGCAGGCGCGCCGCCCGTACGGCGACGCCCCGGCCGCGGGCCTGCGGCGCCGTCCAGTAGCCGACCTCGCCGGTGCGGTCGCGGCCGACCGTCAGCCCCACGGCGCCGAGCAGCTCGTCCGTGGCGGCGTCGGCGACCGCGACGCTCGCGGCCGTGCCCGCCGCCCACTCCGCCGGCACGACATGCAGCGCCCACGTGCGCGCCGCCTCGGCGCTGTACGGGACGGGCAGCGGCAGCCAGCGCGCGCTCTCGGCATCCTCGCAGGCCCGCTGGACGAGCGCGAGGTCGCTCTCGCGGACGTGCCGCAGCGCCACCACCCCGTCGGTCGGCCGCCCGAGCGGGGGCAGCAGCGCCGTGTCCCGGACCGGGTCGTCCGGCAGCAGCGCGCCGAGCCAGCCGTCGACGTGGAGGCCACGGTGCACCAGGCCGCGACGCAGCACCCCCTCGATCCGGAACCCCGCCTTCTCGGCGGCCCGGCGGGAGGGGGTGTTGCCGACCTCGGCCCTCCACTCGATCCGCGCTGCGCCGAGCTCGCCGAACGCCCACCTGCAGGCGGCCCCGAGCGCCTCCGGCACCACCCCTGCTCCGCGGGCCGACGGTCGGCACCAGAAGCCGACGTCCCACACGTCCGGGTCGGCGGCCCGCCGCAGCGCGAGGTGCGCGAGCACCTGTCCGGTGGTGCTGTCGCACACCGCCCACGTCAGCGCGCGACCCGACGCCCAGCCCTCGACGC
The DNA here is from genome assembly GCA_902805775.1 of uncultured Frankineae bacterium. Lineage (GTDB taxonomy): Bacteria > Actinomycetota > Actinomycetes > Mycobacteriales > SCTD01 > SCTD01. The sequence continues at coordinate 35,659 of CADCUB010000086.1, forward strand.
TCGTCCGGTGCACGTACGTGCGGGCGTGCTCGGGCAGGTAGGGCACGGGCAGGGCGTTCCAGCGCTGCACGTCGGGGTCGTTCCCGACCTCCACCAGCACCGCTTCGTCGCCGGGCTGCCAGGGGCGCAGGTGCCACCTCCCGGCGGTGATCTCGACGGGGTCCACCCCGCCACTGTGCCCCGGGCACCGCGTCTGATCGCCGCGCGTTGCAGGTGCGACACCTAGGATCGACAGGCCGTACGACGCCCCCTGCGGAGGAGAGCACCACCGATGGTCCTGCAGAAGCTCCTGCGTGCCGGCGAGGGCAAGATGCTGCGCCGCCTCAAGGCGATCGCGGAGGCGGTGAACAACGTCGAGGAGGACTTCCTCGCGATGTCGGACGCCGAGCTGCGCGCCGAGACCGACGTGTTCCGCCAGCGGCTGGCCGACGGCGACACCGTCGACGACCTGCTCGTGGACGCCTTCGCCGTCGCCCGCGAGGCCGCCCGCCGCACCCTCGGGCAGCGCCCCTTCGACGTGCAGGTGATGGGCGGCGCCGCCCTGCACATGGGCAACATCTCCGAGATGCGCACCGGCGAGGGCAAGACCCTCACCTGCGTGCTGCCGGCCTACCTGAACGCCCTCGAGGGCAAGGGCGTGCACGTCGTGACGGTCAACGACTACCTCGCCCGCCGCGACGCCGAGTGGATGGGGCGCGTGCACCGCTTCCTCGGGCTGTCGGTCGGCGTCATCCTGGCCAACGAGCGGCCCGAGGTCCGCCGCGGGGCCTACGCCTGCGACATCACCTACGGCACCAACAACGAGTTCGGCTTCGACTACCTGCGCGACAACATGGCGTGGAGCGCCACCGAGCTGGTGCAGCGCGGCCACCACTTCGCGATCGTGGACGAGGTCGACTCCATCCTCATCGACGAGGCGCGCACGCCGCTGATCATCAGCGGTCCCTCGGACCAGGCGACCAAGTGGTACGCCGAGTTCGCCCGGATCACCCCGCGCCTGGTGAAGGACGTCGACTACGAGGTCGACGAGAAGAAGCGCACGGTCGCGATCACCGAGTCGGGCGTGGAGAAGGTCGAGGACCAGCTCGGCATCGACAACCTCTACGAGTCGGTCAACACCTCGCTGGTCGGCTACCTCAACAACGCCCTCAAGGCCAAGGAGCTGTACCGCAAGGACAAGGAGTACGTCGTCATGAACGGCGAGGTGCTCATCGTCGACGAGCACACCGGCCGCGTGCTGGCGGGCCGCCGCTACAACGAGGGCATGCACCAGGCCATCGAGGCCAAGGAGCGGGTGGAGATCAAGAACGAGAACCAGACGCTCGCGACGATCACGCTCCAGAACTACTTCCGC
>CADCUB010000087.1 GCA_902805775.1 uncultured Frankineae bacterium
ACGATGACCGCCGTGATGACGACGATGTAGATCAGCGTGTCCTTGACGAAGGCGATGAGCGCGGGGGCGCGCAGCCCCGAGTTGTAGGTGTAGGCCGCGAGGATCGCGAAGGCGATGATGATCGGCCCCTCGCCGGTGACGCCCATCGCCTTGAGCACGGCCTCGATGCCGACGAGCTGCAGGGCGATGTACGGCATCGTCGCGACGATGCCGGTGAGCGCGATGAGCAGCGCCAGCGTCGGGGAGCCGGAGCGTGCCCGCACGAAGTCGGCGGGCGTCACGAAGCCGTTGACGTGGCTGACCGACCACATGCGGGCCAGCACGAAGAACACGATCGGGTAGACGACGATCGTGTAGGGCACCGCGAAGAAGCCGATGGCGCCGGCGCCGAAGACGAGCGCGGGCACGGCGACGAAGGTGTAGGCGGTGTAGAGGTCACCGCCGATGAGGAACCAGGTGATCCAGCCGCCGAAGCTGCGACCGCCGAGACCCCACTCGTCGAGGCTGTCGAGCGACTCGGCCTTGCGCCAGCGGCTCGCGACGAAGCCGAGGGCGCTGACCGCGACGAACAGGATCGTGAAGACGACCAGCTCGGTCGTCTTGAGGTTCTCGAAGCCCATGTCAGCGCCTCGTCGAGACGCGGTAGACGATCAGGGTGGTGATCACGCCGATGGAGATGGCCGCGAGCTGGTACCAGTAGAAGAACGGGATGCCGAACAGGTCCGGCTGCAGCCGGTTGTACAGCGGCGGGATCAGCGTCGCGAGCAGCGGCAGGACGAGCAGCCAGTTGGCGGGGTGGCGGTCCGAGCGCGGGGGTGGGGCCCCGTCGGGTCCGGTGCGGCGTGGGGCGTCGAGCGACACGTGCGTCCTCCTGTCGGCGGGGCAGGGCTGCCCGTCCCCTGTCAGTTGCGCGAGGGGCGGTCCAGGTTGACAGCGATCTCCGCCCGGTGTGCCCTGTGACACACCGCAGGGGGGGTGCGTGGAGCTCGGGGTGTTCGCGGCGGTCCTGCTGCTGGGTTCCGTCGTCGCCCTGGTCGGTGCGCGCGTCGACCGCCGTGACGAGCTGCCCTCGCTGCTCGGGTGGGGGCTCGCCGGCCGTGAGCACGGGACCTGGCTGACCTGGTGCCTGCTGGGCGGGACGATCTTCACCGCCTACACCACCATCGCCGTGCCCGCGCTGGTCTACGGCGTCGGGGGGCTGGCCTTCTTCGCCGTCCCCTACACGATCATCGTGTTCCCGCTGGCGTACGTCGTGCTGCCGCGGCTGTGGGAGACGGCGGCGCGGCACGGGTGCATGACGCCCGCCGACCTGGTCCGCCTGCGGACCGGCTCGGGTGCGCTGGCCCTCGCCGTGGCGCTGACCGGCGTCCTCGCGACCATGCCGTACGTCGCCCTGCAGCTGCTCGGCCTGCAGGCGCTGCTGGAGGTGCTCGGCGTGCCGCCGGGCGGACGCCGCGGCGACCTCGGGCTGGCGCTCGTGACGGCGCTGCTGCTCGTGGCGGTCTACCGTCGCGGGCTGCGGGCGGCCACGCTCGTGTCGGTGGTGAAGGCAGCGCTGCTGTTCCCCGCCACCGTGCTCGTGCTGTGGGCGGCCACGGCCGCCTCGCCCGGTCCGCGGTCGGTGTTCGCGGCGGCCGAGGGCGAGCTCGCGCGCTCCGGCGGCGAGCTGCTGCTCGGGAGAGGTCTCGACGGGGCGTACGTCTCGCTCGCCGTCGGCTCGGCGCTCGCGCTGGTGGTCTACCCGCACGTGATGACCGCGGCGTTCGCCGCGCGCTCGCCCGACGTCCTGCGGCGGGCGTGCATCGGGCTGCCGGCGTGGACGGCGCTGCTCGGCGTGACGGCGCTGCTGGGGCTGCTCGCGCTGGCCGCCGGCGTCCGGACGCCGCCCGGAGCGGCGGAGCTCGCCGTGCCGCAGCTCGTGCTGCAGGTGCTGCCGGCCGTCGTGGCCGCTGTGGTCCTCGGGGCGGTCGGGGTGTCGGCGCTGGTGCCGACGGCCGTCATGTCCGTCGCCGTCGCCACGACCTTCACGCGCAACGTGTACGTCGAGCACGTCCACCCCACGGCGACGCCCAAGCACCAGCAGTCGGTGGCGCGTACGGTGTCGGCGCTCGTCAAGGTCGGGGCCCTGGTGTTCGTGCTCGGGCTCCGCACGCAGGACGCGATCGACCTGCAGCTGCTCGGTGGGGTCTGGGTGCTGCAGACGCTGCCTGCGGTCGTGCTCACCGCCTTCACCGGCTGGCCGCACCGGTGGGGGCTGCTCTGCGGCTGGGCGGCCGGGATGGTGCTGGGCACGGCGGCCGTGGCGGGTCGGGGCTTCGTGGCCGTGCTCCCCGTGGACGTCGGACCTCTGGAGGTGCAGGTGTACTCAGCGCTGCTGGCCCTGGTGGTGAACCTGGCGGTGGTGGGCGTCGCGACCGTCGTGCTCGACCGGGTGCGGGCGCCGAGGGGCCTCGACCGGGCGGCCGGCGTGTCGGGACCCGAGCACCTGTGGGGACCGGCGTGAGGTCGCTGAGGACGCCCGCTCCGGCGGTCGCGGCGCCGCTGCCCGAGGCGGCGCTGGACGTCCGCGACGTCGAGCGGGAGGCGGCGGTCACCCGGCTGTTCGCCTCCGAGGCGGTGCAGCTGCAGCGCCTCGCGACCCTGCTGGGTGCCGGCCACGAGGCGGAGGACCTGGTGGCGGAGGCCTTCTGCGACCTGCACCGCCGCTGGGGCAAGCTGCGCGACCCGGAGACGGCGCCGGCCTACCTGCGGTCGGTGGTCTGCAACCTGGTGCGCATGCGGCTGCGCCACCTCGAGGTCGTCCGGCGCCACGCACCGGGGGCGCCGCCGGACGCCGGCTCGGCGGAGTCGGAGGTCGTCCTGCGCGAGGACCAGGTGGAGGTCGTGCGCGCGCTGCGCGGCCTGCCGGAGCGGCAGCGCGAGGCGCTGGTGCTGCGCTACTGGATGGACCTGCGGGAGGCCGAGGTCGCTACGGCGATGGGCATCTCGGCCGGCAGCGTCAAGGTGCACACCTCGCGCGGCATGGCCGCGCTGACCAGGGCTCTGGAGGGGACGCGATGAGCGCCGACGTGGAGGCGCGGCTGCGGGAGACGCTGGCCTCGCTCGCCGCCGACGTCGAGCAGTCGCCGTCGGCCTACCGCCGGGCGCAGGCGACCTGGCGGCGGCGCGAGCGCCGGCGCCGGGTGCTGCTGGTGGTCCTCGCGACGCTGGTCATCGGGGGCGCCGACGCGGTCGGGCTGTGGGTGCTCAACTCCGGCCCGGAGCATGCGCCGGTGGTCTTCGACGGGCCGGCGCCGGTCTCGCGCTGACCGGCTGGGAGGACTGCCGTGCAGACCCACGAGGTGACCAACCAGCCGCCGCCGCTGGTCGGTCACGACGTCGCGGACGACCCCGCGCTGCTGGAGGGGGTCGTGCGCGAGGGGGCGGGGTGGGCGCTCGACGACCTGCACCGCCTGGGAAGCCTCGCGGGCTCCGCGCAGGCGCAGCAGTGGGCCGAGCAGGCGAACCGCTACCCGCCCGAGCTGCGGACCCACGACTGGTACGGCCACCGGATCGACGAGGTGGAGTTCCACCCGGCGTGGCACGCGCTGCTGGACGTCGCGGTGTCGGCGGGGCTCGCGGGTGCACCGTGGGCCAGCGACCGGCCGGGCGCACATGTCGCCCGCGCGGCCGGGTTCGGGCCAGGTCGAGGCGGGCCACGGCTGCCCGATCTCGATGACGTACGCCGTGGTGCCGGCGCTGCGCCACGCGCCGGAGCTCGCGGCGGTGCACGAGCCGCTGCTGACGAGTCGCACGTACGACCCGGGCTGCGCGTGCCGACGTCGAAGCGCGGGCTGCTCGCCGGCATGGGGATGACGGAGAAGCAGGGCGGCTCCGACGTACGGGCGGGGACGACGGTGGCCGCGCCCGCAGGGGACGGGTCCTGGCGGCTGTACGGGGACAAGTGGTTCACGAGCGCGCCGATGTGCGACCTGCTGATGCAGAACGTGCTCGGCGACCTGTCGCTGGAG
>CADCUB010000088.1 GCA_902805775.1 uncultured Frankineae bacterium
CGTCGTCAGGCATGACGTCGTCGTCGGAGATGACGGTGTCGAGCATCTCGAGCTCCTCGTGCTCGACCGCCATGCCGGAGTAGGTCGACTCCGGCTGCTCGACGACGGTCTCGCTGTGCGCGCCGCAGCCGTGGGTCAGCGCGACGACACGGCCGTCGTCGGGTGCCTGGGCGTTGGCGCAGACGCCGAACACCCGCCCGAGCGCGCCGGCGACCGGGACGAGGAACCCGCAGCCGGCGCACCGGCCGGGGGCGGCCTTGGCCAGCGGCGTGTTCGGTCCGGCCTCGCCCTCGTACCACCGCTCAGCGGCGTCGGCGCGTCCGTCCAGCGACAGCACCCGCGGGCGTCCCAGGCCCAGCTCCCGGTGCAGGTCGAAGGGCAGCGGCTCGGCGTCGACCTCGGCGTAGGCCGGCACCAGCCGGGGGTCGTCGGGCGGCGGCGGGAGCAGGTCGCCGGCGCCGAGGTCGCCCGGCTCCACGCGCTCGGCCCAGGGCACCCAGGCGGGAGCCAGCAGCGCAGCCTCCCCGGGGAGCAGCACCACCTCGTCGACGGTCACGACGTCACTGCTCTCCGCGCGGGCGACGCTGACGACCCAGCGCCACCCCACGTACGCCGGATCGGTGCTCGCGAACGAGTGGTCGGCGAGGTGGCCGTCGCCGGCGGCGGGGTCGGCCTCCACCCCGAGGTGCTCACCGACCGGACCGCCCGAGACCTGCTCGGCGGCGGCGCGGGCCAGGTCGACGGCAGCGGCGCAGCGCTCGTCCGGCGAGGGGCGCCCGGTCGTGTCCGGCGCGGCGGGTTCGAGGGCGATCATGCTGAGGTCCTCCTGGGGCTCGGCGACAGGCCCGGCGATGACAGGACCTGCGTCGTCGTGAGCGTCGGTGGAAGCGGCGGTTGCGGGAGCGTCCGTGGCGTCGGCGTCCGCGGCGGCCGCGGTCTCCGCCGTGGTCGTGAGGTCCGCGACCGGCTCGGCTGGTCCGTCCTGCGCGGCCGAGGCGTCGTCACGGCCGCCCGCGAGGACTCCCGTTACCTTCTTCAGCACAGCAATCGACCTGCGTCGCACGCCTGGCACTGCCTCATCCTTCCAGACCGCGCCGCCGACCTCCCGGAGCAACGATGAACGCCCGCCGACTGCTCGCCTGCGCCTCTGCGGTCGGCGCACTGCTGGCGCTGAGCGCCTGCGAGAAGCCGGTGCCCATCGTCACTGTCGTGAGCGGTGGGCAGAGCGTCTACACCGAGGCGAGCAGCTGGTGCTTCGAGGACCAGAACCCGCCGGAGTGCGCCGAGCGCGAGTCCGAGACACCCGTGGTGTCCGTGCGCGGGGGTGACACCGTCGGCGTCGACGTCGACAAGGAGCTCGTCGACCGCGGCTGGTTCATCGAGCTGGCCGAGCCGGAGGGCGCCGCCGCGGAGGGCCAGCAGCCCAGCGAGCCGCAGCGGTCCGAGGAGCAGGACGGCCACTACTTCACCTTCACCGCGCCGAACCTGCCCTCGGACAGCGAGCTGCTGCTCACCGTGCGGGCGGTCGGTGAGGGCGAGGACCCCACCGGCGAGTGGAGCTTCCGCCTGCGGCCGCGCGGCTGACCTCGCCGCGTGATCTCGCGGCCGGCCGCGAGCCGTCAGGCCTCGAGCTCGGTGGCGACGGCGCGCAGGATCGTCCCGATGCGCTTGGCGGTGTCGCGGTCGGGGTGCTTGCCGCGGCGCAGCGACGGCTGCACCCGGGCCTCGAGGAGCTTGATCATGTCCTCGACCATGCCCTGCAGCTCGTCCGGGGAGCGGCGGGCGCCGGCCAGCGTCGGCGGCGTGTCGAGGACCGTGAGCGCCAGGGCCTGCTCGCCGCGCTTGCCGGCCGCCACCCCGAACTCGACCCGCGCACCGGCCTTGAGCTCCTCGACCCCGGTCGGCAGGGCCGACTTGGGGACGAAGACGTCGCCTCCGTCGTCGCGGGACACGAAGCCGAAGCCCTTGTCCTTGTCGTAGAACTTGACCTTGCCGGTGGGCACGGGGACCTCGTCGTCTGAGCCGGGATGGGAGCACTCCAGGCTAGTCGTCGCGGACGGACCGCGCTCCTAGGCTGGGGCGGGTGAGCAGGTACCAGCCGCGGCACGCCGCGGCCGACGACCCCCGACCCGGCGAGCGCCTGGTGCGCCTCGGGGCGGCGGTGTTCGGCCTCGGCGTCGTGGGCGTCCTGCTGGCCGTCGTCCCCTTCTTCCTGGGCCGCGACGACGCGCCGACCTGGACCGCCCTGCTGGCCTCGCTGCTCCCGGTCGGCCTGGGCCTGGCGCTGGTCGGCCTGCTGGTCGGGGCGCGAGCCCGCCGCGGCGGGTAGGCCCGCGGCGTCAGGCCAAGGCGGCGTTCATCGACCCCGACCGGAAGACCCGGGTGTCGACCGCCGTGAAGCCCTCCGCCCGCACCACCTCTCGGGCCGCGTCGTCGACGTGCGCGAGGGCCGCGGCGTCGAGCTCGACGCGGGCCTGACCGTCGCCGAGGTCGCGCACGCGCAGGTCCTGCACGGCGGCGCCGGCCCGAGCCAGGTGCGCCCGCAGCGCACGCTCCGCACGGTCGACGCGCGCGAGCCCGGCCGGCGTGACCTGCAGCCCGTACGCGATGCGGCTGGCCAGGCAGGCCAGTGCCGGCTTGTCGGCCGTCTCCAGGCCCCAGCGCCGGCTCGCCTCGCGCACGTCGGCCTTGGTCAGCCCCGCGTCGAGCAGGGGCGTACGGGCCCCGCGCTCGGCGGCGGCGCGGATGCCCGGGCGGAAGCCGGCGACGGCGTCGTCGGCGTTGGTGCCCGTCGCGACGGCGGTCAGGCAGAGCTCGGCGGCCAGCGGGCGCAGGGTGTCGAGCAGGGTGGCCTTGCAGTGGAAGCAGCGGTCGGCGCCGTTGGCGACGTAGCCCTCACGGGACAGCTCGTCGGTGCCCGGCGTCAGGTGCCGCACACCCAGCCCGGCGGCGAAGGCCCGGGCAGCGGGCAGTTCGTCGGCGGCGAGCGACGGGCTGACGGCGGTGGCCGCGACCACCCGGTCGGCGCCGAGCGCGCGGACGGCTGCGGCGAGCAGGAAGGCCGAGTCGGCGCCGCCGGAGAACGCGACGAGGACACCGTCGAGCGAGGCCAGGTCGTCGTGCAGCGCCGTGAGGCGGGCGTCGAGCCGGTCGTCGGTCGGGGCGCCCATGCGTCAGAGACTAGGGCGGGCAGCCCTGGGACGCCCCGGCCCGGTGCAGCGGCTCAGCCCTCGCCGGCCTCGAGCTGCTGCCCGCTGCCGGCCTGCTCGCGGGTGCCGCGCGAGGTCTCTGACTCCATGTCGACCGGCGGCGCGGGCGTGGCGTCGGACTCGGCGTCGGTCGACGGCGGGTCACCCAGCGCCCGCTCGATCGGGTTGGTGACGCCGGTGAGCTCCTCCGTCGAGCGCTCGCCGCCGCTGTCGGGGCCCTCGGCGGTCGAGGCCGCGGAGCCCTCGTCGACCCCCTCGGAGGTGGCCAGCAGGTCGTTGCTCGGATTCGTCATGGCACGGAGGTTCCCGCGCGCGCGGCGGTGAACCTGAGCGTGCGCCGCGCCTAGTCTGGACCGGATGGACCCGGCAGCGCGCAGTCTCGCCGACTGGCTGCGCAGCTGGCCCGACGAGCGCCTGGCGCGGCTGCTGCAGGCCCGTCCCGACCTCGCCGTGCCGGTCCCGCCCGACCTCGGAGTGCTCGCGGCGCGCGCCGCCGTGCGCCTGTCGGTCCTGCGGGCCCTGGAGCAGCTCGACGCCTTCGTCCTGGCGCTGCTCGACGGTCTGGTGCTCGCCGAGGACACCACCTCGACGCAGGCCCTGCTGCGCCTGGTCGGCGACGCCGCGCCCGCCGATGCCGTGTCGGCCGGCGTCGAGCGCCTCGTCGACCTCGCCCTGGTGTGGGGGCCGCCCGACCGCCTGCACGTCGTCGGCCCTGTCCGCGACGTCGTGGCGCCGTCGGCCGCGGGCCTGGGCCGCCCGGTGCAGACGCTGCTGGCGCGCCTGCGCGTCAAGGACGTCGCACCCGTGGCGCAGCGGCTGGGTGTCGAGGGCGTCGGCGGCATCGTCGAGCTGTTCGGCGACGGCGACCGGCTGGCCGCTCTGCTCGCGACCGCCGGCGAGCCCGAGCGGCGGGTGCTGGAGACGCTGGCCGACGGCTCACCGCTCGGACAGGTGCGCGACGCCAAGCGGCCGTCGGCACCCGACGACAGCTCGCCGGTGCGCTGGCTGCTCGCCCGCGGGCTGCTCGTGCCCCTCGACGACGACACGGTCGAGCTGCCCCGCGAGGTGGGCCTGGCGGTGCGCGGCGCCGCGGCGCTCGGCGACGTCCGGCCGACGCCACCTGCGCTCGAGACGACGCCCGCCCCCGATCTCGACAGCGCCGCGACGCTGGCCGCCGCCCAGGCCGTGCAGCGGACCGAGGCGCTGCTGGAGGGCTGGGCGGCGAACCCGCCCGGCGTCCTGCGGGCCGGTGGCCTGGGCGTGCGCGAGCTGCGCCGAGCCGCGGCTCTCGTCGAGGCCGACGAGGCCGAGGCAGCGCTGCTCGTCGAGGTCGCGGCAGCGGCGGGGCTGGTCGACCAGACGCCCGGCCTGGACCCGGAGTGGGTGCCGACCCCGGCGTACGACACGTGGCTCGCCGCGCCGCCGGAGCGGCGCTGGACCGCCCTCGCGCGGGCCTGGGTGAGCATGCCGCGGCTGCCCGGCCTGGTCGGCGAGCGCGACGACCGCGACAAGGTGCTCGCGCCCCTCGGGCCCGACGTGGAGCGTCCGGGCGCTCCCGCGGAGCGCCGCCGCGTGCTGGAGGTGCTGGCCGGCGCACCGGCCGGGCACGCGGTCACCCCGGCCAGCGTCAGCCGTCTGCTCGTGTGGTCGGCGCCCCGCAGGGGCGGCCGGCTGCGCGACGTGGTCCACCGCTGGACGCTGTCGGAGGCCGAGCGCCTGGGCCTGACCGGTCGGGGCGGGCTGTCGCGCTCCGCTCGGGCGCTGCTGGACGGCGACGACGCCGAGGCCGCGCGCCGCCTCGGCGCCGCGCTGCCCCAGCCGCTCGACCACGTGCTCGTCCAGCCCGACCTGACCGTCGTGGCCCCCGGTCCGCTCGAGCGCGAGCTCGCCCGGGAGCTCGCCCTGGCCGCCGACGTGGAGTCGACCGGCGGCGCGACGGTCTACCGGGTGAGCGAGACGTCGGTCCGCCGCGCGCTGGACTCCGGCCGGACGGCCAGCGACCTGCACGAGCTGTTCCGCACGCGCTCGCGCACCCCCGTGCCGCAGGCCCTGACCTACCTGGTCGACGACGTCGCGCGCCGGCACGGCCGGATGCGCGTCGGGGTCGCCTCGACCTACCTGCGCTGCGACGACGAGGCGCTGCTGAGCGAGGTCCTCGTGGCTCGGCGGGTCCAGCCGCTGCACCTGCGCCGCCTGGCGCCGACGGTGCTGGTCAGCTCGTCACCGCTCGACGTCGTGCTCGAGGCCCTGCGCGCCGGCGGCTTCGCCCCCGCTGCGGAGGCACCGGACGGCGGGCTGCTGCTGCGGGGAGCGGACGCCCGCCGTACGCCCCTGCGCGCCCGTCCGCACCGGCACACCGAGCCGTCGCTGCCGCCGGAGCAGGCTGCGCTGTCCGTGACGGCCCTGCGAGCCGGCGACCTGGCGGCCCGGGCGGCGCGTCGTGCACCGGTCACGACCTCCCGCTCGACCACCGCCGACACCCTGGCGTTCCTGCAGTCGGCCGCCCGCGAGCGGCGCCAGGTGTGGCTGGGCTACGTCGACGCCCAGGGCCGGGCGACCTCGCGGGTCGTCGAGCCGCGCGGCGTCGAGGGCGGCTTCATCACCGCCTGGGACCACCTGCGCCAGGAGGACCGCACGTTCGCCCTGCACCGCGTCACCGGCGTGGCGGACGTCGAGCCGGACTGACCCGGGGCCGGCTGCTGCTGCACCGACGGGATGCGCCGCGGCCCGCCCGGCGTTGGACACTCCTGTGGTGACACCTGACGGCCCGCTCATCGTCCAGTCCGACAAGACCCTCCTGCTCGAGGTCGACCACCCGGCCGCCGGCGACTGCCGCGCGGCCATCGCGCCGTTCGCCGAGCTGGAGCGCTCCCCCGAGCACGTGCACACCTACCGCCTGACCCCGCTCGGACTGTGGAACGCCCGCGCCGCCGGTCACGACGCCGAGCAGGTCGTCGACGCGCTCGTGCGCTTCAGCCGCTACACCGTGCCGCACGCGCTGCTGGTCGACGTGGCCGACACGATGGACCGCTACGGCCGGCTCAAGCTGGAGAACGACCCCGTCCACGGGCTGGTCCTGCGCACGACCGACCGGGCGGTGCTCGAGGAGGTCACGCGCAGCAAGAAGGTCAGCCCGATGCTCGGCGCGCGCCTGGACCCCGACACCGTCATCGCCTTCCCGTCCGAGCGGGGCCGGCTCAAGCAGGCGCTGCTCAAGGTCGGCTGGCCGGCCGAGGACCTGGCGGGCTACGTCGACGGCGAGGCCCACGAGATCGCCCTGCACGAGGACGGCTGGACGCTGCGCGACTACCAGCAGCTCGCGGTCGACGGCTTCTGGCTCGGCGGCTCGGGTGTCGTGGTGCTGCCGTGCGGCGCCGGCAAGACGCTCGTCGGCGCCGCGGCGATGGCCCGCGCCGGTGCGACCACGCTCATCCTGGTCACCAACACCGTCTCGGGCCGGCAGTGGAAGTCCGAGCTGCTCAAGCGCACCTCGCTCACCGAGGACGAGATCGGCGAGTACTCCGGCGAGAAGAAGGAGATCAAGCCGGTCACCATCGCCACCTACCAGGTCATGACGACCCGCCGGAAGGGCGAGTACGCCCACCTCGAGCTGTTCGGCGCCCGCGACTGGGGGCTGGTCGTCTACGACGAGGTGCACCTGCTGCCGGCGCCCGTGTTCCGGATGACCGCCGACCTGCAGAGCCGCCGCCGGCTCGGGCTGACCGCGACCCTCGTGCGCGAGGACGGCCGGGAGGGGGACGTCTTCAGCCTCATCGGCCCCAAGCGCTACGACGCGCCGTGGAAGGACATCGAGGCGCAGGGCTGGATCGCGCCGGCCGACTGCACCGAGGTGCGGGTCACCATGACCGACGCCGAGCGCCTGACGTACGCCACGGCCGAGCCGGAGGAGCGCTACAAGATCGCCTCGACGGCCCACACCAAGCTCGCCGTCATCCGCAAGCTGGTCGAGCGGCACGACGACCAGGTGCTCGTCATCGGGGCCTACCTCGACCAGCTCGACGAGCTCGGCGAGCACCTGGACATGCCGGTCATCCAGGGCTCGACGAAGAACGCCGAGCGCGAGCGGCTGTACGACCTGTTCCGCCGCAAGGAGATCCCGGGGCTGGTCGTCTCCAAGGTCGCCAACTTCTCGATCGACCTGCCCGAGGCCACCGTCGCGATCCAGGTCTCCGGGACGTTCGGCTCGCGCCAGGAGGAGGCCCAGCGCCTCGGTCGGGTGCTGCGGCCGAAGGAGGACGGTCGCACGGCGCACTTCTACACGGTGGTCAGCCGCGACACCCTCGACCAGGAGTACGCCGCGCACCGCCAGCGCTTCCTCGCCGAGCAGGGCTACGCCTACACGATCGTCGACGCCGACGACGTGCTCTCGAGCTGAGGGCGGACGGATGACCGTCCAGCTCGTGCCCGGCGGGGCCTGCTGCGGGCTCGGGGACCCCGTCGCGGCAGAGGTGGACGGTTGAGCACCCACCCGGCGCTCGCGCAGGCGCGGGCGGCGCTGCGCCGCGACCTCGCCTCCGCCCTGTGGGAGGCGGCCCTGCAGGACGCCGTGGCCCAGCGCGGCTGGTGGCTGTCGCAGTGGGAGGACGGCGCGCCCCACGTCCTGGGGCTGGTCGCGCAGGACGTGCAGGAGGCGGTGCACGACCTCGACCCGCTGTGGCCGCGCTGCACCGAGCCGTCCTGCCCGGAGCGGCTGCGCCATGCGCTGTTCGTCGAGCCCGACCTCGGTCCCGACCCGTTCTGGACCTGCCACCGCACCGGGCTGCCCGTCGCGCCGGTCGGCGGCCTCGGCGCACCGCCCCCGGGCACGGCCGCCCCGGCCTGACGTCAGCGCAGCGAGGCCACCACGGGCGCCAGCCGGGCCCAGTCGTCGGCGGGGACCGTGGCGACGTCGGCGGCGAGCACCTGCAGGCAGACGTGGTCGGCGCCCGCGTCGAGGTGCGCCCGCACGCGGTCGACGATCGCCTCTTCGCCGCCGACGACGAGGGCCTGCTTGAGCCGGTCGCTGCCGCCGCGCACGAAGTCCTGCTCGCAGAAGCCCTGGCGCAGCCAGCTGTTCCGGTAGTTCGGCAGTCCGGTGTAGATCTCCAGGTGCCAGTGGGCCCGCTCCCGGACGACGTCGGGGTCGTCGCTGAGCACGACCGACTGCTCCACCGCCAGCAGCGGCCCCTGGCCCAGCACCTCGCGCGCCGCGGCGGTGTGCTCCGGCGTCACCAGGTAGGGGTGCGCGCCCTGCGCCCGGTCCCGAGCGAGGGCGAGCATCGCCGGCCCGAGCGCCGCCAGCACCCGGGGCGCCGCCGCGTCCGATCCCGCAGCCAAGCACGGGGCGGCGTCCATCGCGTCCAGGTAGTCGCGCATCGCGGTCAGCGGCCGGCCGTACGCGTGCCCGCGCATGCGCTCGACCAGCGGCGCATGGCTGACCCCGAGGCCGAGCACGAAGCGCCCGGGGTGCAGCGCCTCGAGCAGCCGGCCGGCGGCGTTGGTGGCGACGGCGTCGCGGGCGTAGATGCTGGCGATGCCGGTCGCCACCGCGAGCCGCCGGCTGGCCCCCAGGTAGAGGGCGGCGGCGGTGAGGGCCTCCCGGCCGTACGCCTCGCCGAACCACAGGGCGTCCCACCCCTGCTCGTCGAGGTCGGCCACCTGGTCGCGGGCGGCGGCCGGCTCCAGGGCGTCCAGCGCGGCGGTCCAGAGGCCGACCGGGCCGGGGAGCAGGCTCACCCCGCGTAGACGGCGCGCGTGACCCAGTCCGCGACGAGGGCCGGCTTGCTCTCGCCGTCGATCTCGACGGTGACGGTACGGGTGACCTGCAGCGTGTCGGGGTCCTTCTGGTCCACCGCCGCCAGGACGCTGCTCGCGCGGATCTTCGAGCCGACCTTGACCGGGTTGACGAAGCGGACCTTCTCGAACCCGTAGTTGATGCCCATGACCGCGCCCTCGCGGCGCTCCGGCGGCTGCGGCACCGACTCCATGAGCTTGGTGAGCAGCGACAGCGTGAGGAAGCCGTGGGCGATGGGCACCCCCCAGGGCGACATCGTCCTGCACGCCTCTGGATCCACGTGGATGAACTGGTGGTCACCGCTGACGTCGGCGAAGGCGTCGATGCGCGCCTGGTCGATCTCCAGCCAGTCGCCGCTGCCCTCGGGCCGGCCCAGAGCCGCCTGCATGAGCTCGTACGCCTTGTCGCCGTTCGTCGCCATGGTGCTCCTCGCCTCGGTGGTCCCCCAGTCCTAGCAGACCTCCCTCCGCCCCGGTCCGCGGATCATGCAGTCGTGGCACGGGTGCCACGCTCAGGAGGTGCGCTCCCACTGCATGGTCGCGCCGGGGAGGGCCGTCGGCTGGGGGGTGTGCGCAGCGGGGGCGTCGGGCACGTGGACGGGCATGACCGACACTGCCCTCGAGTCCCTGTCCGACGTCATCGACCAGATCGACCCCGAGTTCGCCCACCAGGCCGTGAGCTGGATCTCCGTCGGGCTCGGCGGGCTCGCCGTCGTCGCCCCGCGGCGGACCGCCGCGCTGTTCGGCGTGAAGTCCGTCGACAGCGCCGTGCCGCTGCTCGTGCGCATGGTCGGCGTGCGCAACACCCTCGCCGGACTGCGCACGCTGCAGGCGCAGGACGACGACCTGCGCCGCGCGCTCAGCGCCGGGCTCGTCCTCGGGGCGGTCGACGCGACCGCCGTCGTGCTGGCCGCTCGACGCGGCGCCATGAGCAAGAGCTCCGCCGTCGGCGCGCTGCTGGTGCTCGGCGGCATCGCCGTGCTGGGCGTCGCCGCCAGCCGCGACTGAGCCGGGGAGCCCGCGCCGCTCCCGGCCTTCCCCTGCGCTCTGGTACGCGCGCGGCCCGTCGGGCGTACCAGAGCGCAGGGGAAGAGCCGTCGACGTGCGCCGCAGACGCCGACGGGGCGGCCCTCCGTGAGGAGGACCGCCCCGTCGTACGAGCAGGTCGTGCGGGAAGGACGGACTAGAAGTCCATGTCGCCCATGCCGCCGCCACCCGGCATGCCACCGCCGCCGGCCGGGGCCTTCTCCGGCTTGTCGGCGATGACCGCCTCGGTGGTGAGGAACAGCGCCGCGATGGAGGCGGCGTTCTGCAGCGCGGAGCGCGTGACCTTGGCCGGGTCGATGATGCCCTCGGC
>CADCUB010000089.1 GCA_902805775.1 uncultured Frankineae bacterium
CTCGTCGTCGCAGCCGCGCTGTCGGCGGCGTTGCTGCGCCGCGGGGAGGGCAGCGCCCGCGACCCGCACGCCGGGACCGTGATCGCCGCGTGAGCACCGGAACCTGCTACGCGGGCGCGGCGTGCTCACCTCGCGGGATGCGCTCCCCCTGGCCCGGTCGTCGTCCGTGCACCCGGCGCCCGAGCCGGCGAGGTCGTCGGCCGGCCCGCCCGCACGAGCGGGACCCTGGGCCGCAGTCGTACCCGTGAGCCGTCAGTCGAGGGGTGCCTCGCGGGCGGCACTCGCGAGGGCAGTGACGGCGCGCTCGAGCTCGTCGAGGGTGGCGTCGCCGTAGCCGAGCGCGACGCCCGGCCGGGTCACCGCGTGGGGCAGCGCGTCGTAGTCGCGCAGGTCGGCGAGCAGGAAGCCCGAGCGGGCACACCGGCGCAGGACGGCGGGGACGTCGGTGCCCGCAGGCAGGTCGATGACGGCGTGCAGTCCGGCCCGCGTGCCGCGCAGCTGCAGGTGGGGGTGCGCGGCGAGGAGCAGGGTCAGGTGGCGGCGGCGGTGCCCGTAGTCGCGCCGCGCGCGGGCGATGTGCCGCTGCACCGCACCGCTGGCGAGGTAGGTGGACAGGGCCTGCTGGGTGATCCCGCTGACCGGCGTGCCGAGGTCGTCGCGCACCGCGACCAGCGTCCTCCGCAGCCCTGGTGGGGCCAGGAGGTACCCGGCGCGCAGCCACGGGCTGAGGACCTTGGAGAAGGTGCCCAGGTGCACGACCTGCCCGTCGCCGTCGAGCGCGGCCAGGGCCGGCAGGGGCGCGGCGCCGAACCGGTACTCGCTGTCGTAGTCGTCCTCGACGATCACGCCACCGGTACGGCGGGCCCACGACAGCAGGTCCAGGCGACGGCTGACCGGCAGGCAGCCGCCCAGCGGGTACTGGTGGCTCGGCGTGACGAGCACCAGGTGCGGGGGCACGGGCAGGTCGGGCAGCCGGTCGACGAGCAGGCCGTCGTCGTCGACCGGCACCGGCTGCACCGTCCAGCCGAGACGGGTGAGGATGCGCCGTGCCGCGGGGTAGCCGGGGTCCTCCACCGCGACGAGGCGCGGTGGAGGGCCGCCCAGGGCGTGGGCGATCAGGGCCAGGCCGTCGCCGGTGCCGGCGGTGACGAGCACGTCAGCCGGGTCAGCGATCACCCCCCGCGCCGCACGCAGGTGCGCAGCGATCTGCTCGCGCAGTGCGGGCAGCCCCTGCGCCGGCGGCTCGACCGGGGGCACGTCGCGACCCGTGGCGTCGCGCCAGGCGGCCCGCCAGGCTCCGTCGACGAGGCGGCGGGTGTCGGGGCGGCCCGGGCGCAGGTCGACGGCGGCGCGGTCGGGCGTGTCGTCGGCCGTGTCGTCGGCTGTGCTCGCTCCAGCAGGACGGGGGTGCTGCGTCGGCACGCGGTGGACCTGCTCGGGCACGAAGGTGCCCGACCCGTGCCGGCTCTCCAGGTACCCCTCGCCGGTCAGCTGCTCGTACGCCGTCAGCACCGTGCTGCGCGCGATCCGCAGCTGCGTGCCGAGCAGCCGGCTCGGCGGCACGCGGCTGCCCGGCGGGAGCAACCCGTCCAGCACCGCGCTGCGCAACGCCGCCGCGAGCTGCTGGTGCAGCGGCAGGCCGGCCGCCCGGTCGAGGGCGAGCGGCAGGTCGAGCTCGGCCGGCGGTCGCACGTCACCCCCCGTCCGAAGTGGTCTGCGCGCACAGGGCGGATCTGGTCCTGTCCGCGCGGCCACTCCGCCGCCAGTGTGGCAGCCGTGCAACCGCTGCCGATCACTGCCCGCACCCGCGTCACCCGCCTCGCCCAGCGGCAGGTCACCGACCGGCAGGAGCTGTACGACGTCCTGGACGCCGGCCTGGTCGCTCACGCCGCCGTCGTGCGTGGCGGCGCTCCGCTGGTGCTCCCGATCGCCTGCGCCCGCAGCGACGACGCGCTGCTGCTGCACGGCTCGACCGGCGCCGGACTGCTGCGAGAGGCCGCCGCCGGCGCCCCCCTGGCGGTGACGGTGACGGTGCTCGACGCGCTGGTCTACGCCCGCTCGCTGTTCGACAGCTCGATGAACTACCGCAGTGCGATGGTCTGCGGCACCGCGCAGCCGCTCACCGGTCCCGAGAAGATCGCCGCACTGGAGGCGCTGTCCGAGCACCTGATGCCCGGTCGCTGGGCCGAGGTGCGACCTCCCACCGCTCGGGAGCTCACCGCCACCCTCGTCCTTCGCCTGCCGCTGTCCGAGGCGAGCGTCAAGGTCCGTGCCGGAGGTCCCACGACGGCGGCGGACGACGGCGAGCCGCGCACGGTCTGGGCCGGTGTCCTGCCTCTGCTCGTGCAGGCCGGGACGCCGCAGCCGAGCACCGACACTCCCGACGACGTCCTCCCGCCAGCCAGCGTCACCCGCGTCACGGAGCTGCTACGAGGCGCCGCCTCACCGGCCCGGGAGGGTCGAGGGTGAGCGCGGACCCGGTGGCGCCGGTCCCCTACGAGCCGCGTCGCTTCTCCCGGTCGGGCCTGTGGAGCGCTGGCGGTCTGCGGCTCAAGGCCTACGGCATCACGTGGCGCGTCGACCAGCCCGGGCCCGACAGGCGCCTCCAGCGCGCGGCCCACGACCACGTCAGGCAGGTCCTGCCGGCGCAGGCCCGTGCGGAGGGCCATCACGGTCTGGGCTTCGTCGTGCTGCACGAAGGCCGACAGGGCAGCTGGCTGCTGATGGACTGGTGGGCGCACACCGACATCTGCTGCCAGCTCCTGGCTCACGCACCGTCCGACACGGCGGCCTTCACCGCCGTCGAGCGGCCGCTGCTGGCGTGCGTGTGGGAGGCCGTCGTGCTGGCAGCCGAGCGCGACGCCTGGGTGGCCACGATGCTCACCGAGCGGCCCGCACCGGAGGCCTACCTGTCCCGCTGGCTGTCCGAGGGGGAGCGGTGAGCAACCCACGGGCGGACGGCCACCGGACCTCGGCAGCGCCCGGCGACGGGAGCCCTCCAGTGCCGGTCAGGGCACTCGACCAGATGATCGCCCAGATGTCCCCGGAACGGTCGACGTCGACGTCCCCTGCTCGTCTTCGGGCTCCCGCGAGCCCCGACGCGGCTCACGGGCATGACGACCTGCCGCTCCAGCCACTTGCCGGCGAGCCGCTCCTCGACGTCGAGCGTCTCCCCGGCGCCGTGGTGGGCGCCGTTGTGCTTGACGGCCTGGCCGTCGGCGACGGTGACTCTCACGACGTCACGCCGCGAAGGACGATGACGGCGGACGGGTTGAGCGGCGCCGCGTCGTAGCGGGCCACCACGCGGATCGCCTGCTGGTCGAAGTCGGCGTAGGTCTGGTCGAGCAGCTTGACCGAGGGCGCGAGGTCGCAGGCGACGGCAATCTGCGAGAAATCCGCCAGGACAACCGAGGTCTCGTTGGTGCCGGCGCCGCCGTTGGTCGGGATGCGGTTGGTGACGGTGACCGGGATCCCGAGCAGGCGGAAAGGCGCGTCGGCGGTGACGTCGGGCTGGAGGTAGGTGCCGCCGCTGTCCTTGAGCTTGCGCAGCGCGATGAAGGTCCGGGACGGCATGAACCAGCGCAGCCGGCCGGTGTCGATGTTCGCCGTGTAGGCGAGGGCGATCGCGTCGAGCAGCTTGTCCAGGTCAGCGCGCCGACGGCCGGCATGCTTCGGACGCCGACGTAGTTGAGCACTCCTCGCGGGATGCCGCCGGTGCCGCTGCCGGTGATGAAGGCGTCGTCGATCTTGCCGGCGACGTCGAGGACCATCTTGTCCCGCAGTGCAGCGTCGAGGGCGACGACGGACGAGCGGGCCAGCTCGTTCGAGAAGCGGGTGATGCTCTTGAGCGACTTCACGCGTCGAGCAGTCGGACCTCACCGAAGTCGGGGTCGACCTCGGTGATCAGCTCGTTCTCTCCGTGCCAGGCGGGGGCGCCCATGCTGAC
>CADCUB010000090.1 GCA_902805775.1 uncultured Frankineae bacterium
TTCCCTCGTTGCCGACACCCTCGACGCCTTCTTGAACCTTCACGTAGTCGACGCCAGGGGTCGGGATGGACGAGCCCAGCCTGAACAGCACGACGATGAAAAGCACGAACAGCAGCTTGCGCCGCAGGTCCGGGGTCCGGAAAGCGTTGGCGAAGGCGCTTAGCACCAGATCCTCCCACCGATCCCCCGGCTGAGGGATACGTTCGTGTCAGCGTCGAAGCCGGCGCCGTTCAGCGGGCGCGCATCCTCGGACAATAACAGTCGGCCCCAAGGCCGACCCGAAGACGTCATAGATCCGTGGTGGATCCCCCGGCAGCGGAGATCTTGTCCCTGGCCGACGCCGAGAACGCGTGTGCGGACACGTTCAGTGCCACCGACACCTCGCCTGCACCCAGCACCTTGACCGGGGCGTTGGCCCGGACCGCGCCGCGCGTCACGAGCGACTCGGGCGTGACCTCGCCGCCGTCGGGGTACAGCGCGGTGAGCCGGTCCAGGTTGACCACCTGGTACTCGACGCGGAACGGGCTTTTGAACCCTTTGAGCTTCGGCAGCCGCATGTGCAGCGGCATCTGCCCACCCTCGAAGCCCGCTGGCACCTGGTTGCGGGCCTTTGTGCCCTTGGTGCCGCGCCCAGCGGTCTTGCCCTTACCGCCCTGACCTCGACCCACCCGGGTCTTGGCCGTCTTGGCGCCAGGCGCCGGGCGCAGATGATGCAGCTTGAGTGTCATGTCAGTCGACCTCCTCGACGTCGATGAGGTGGGGAACCGTAGCGAGCATGCCGCGAATCTCCGGACGGTCCTCCTTGACGACCACGTCACCGATGCGCTTCAGACCGAGGCTCCGCAAGGTATCCCGCTGGTTCTTCTGCCGGCCGATGATCGATCGGACCTGCTGGACCTTCAGACGGCCCATCACTCAGTCACCTCCGCGCGCGCCTTCAACAGCGCCGACGGCGTCACCTGCTCCAGCGTGAGGCCACGCTGCTTGGCAACCGACTCCGGCTCCCGAAGCTCCCGAAGCGCCTGCACCGTCGCGTTGACGATGTTGAGTGCGTTCGACGAGCCCAGCGACTTGCTGAGCACGTCATGGATGCCGGCGCACTCCAGGACCGCCCGCACCGGTCCACCGGCGATCACGCCAGTACCAGGAGCGGCCGGGCGCAGTAGCACCACCCCGGCGGCCTTCTCGCCCTGCACGGGGTGCGGGATCGTCCCCTGGATGCGGGGCACCTTGAACATCGACTTCTTGGCCTCTTCGACGCCCTTGGCGATAGCGGCCGGGAACTCCTTGGCCTTGCCATAGCCCACACCGACGCTGCCGTCTCCGTCTCCGACGACGACCAGGGCGGTGAAGCTGAAGCGGCGACCACCCTTCACGACCTTGGCCACCCTGTTGGTCGCCACGACACGCTCAAGGTAGGCGGTCTTGTCCGCCGTCGTACCACGACGGTCGTCGCGACCTCGACGGTCGGAACCGGAACCGGCGCCGCGGCGCTGGGGTCCGCTCATTCGAACTACCTTCTCTCTGTGTTGCCTGTGTGAGGAGCTTGTAGGTGTTGGTACGTCGTCGTGGCGTTCGTTGCCGCGTCGTCGCGCCGCTCCGGCCCCGGCGTGGGTGCCGAGCCGGTCAGAACGCGAGCCCGCCCTCGCGGGCGCCGTCAGCCAGGGCCGCCACCCGCCCGTGGTACCGGTTGCCCGCGCGGTCGAACACCGCGGACTCCACGCCGGACGCCTTCGCGCGCTCGGCGACGAGCTGCCCGACCCGTTTGGCCTTGGCCGTCTTGTCGCCGTCGAGGCCGCGCAGGTCAGGCTCCATCGTGCTGGCAGACGCCACCGTCTTGCCCACCGAGTCGTCGACCAGCTGGACGAAGACATGACGACTGGACCGGGTCACGATGAGGCGCGGGCGGTCCGGCGTACCGTGCAGCTTCTTGCGCCCACGCACCTGGCGCCGCTGCCGCGAGGCAGCCTTGCCGGCGGTGTGCTTGGCGACCTTGAGCGAGATGGCCATCACTTACCAGCCTTTCCGACCTTGCGGCGGACCTGTTCGCCGGCGTAACGGACGCCTTTGCCCTTGTAAGGCTCGGGCTTGCGGAGCTTGCGGATGTTCGCGGCGACTTCGCCCACCACCTGCTTGTCGATGCCCTGCACGGCCAGTCGGGTAGGCGTCTCGACGTTGAAGGTGACGCCTTCGGGGGCGTTCACCGTGATCGCGTGGCTGTAGCCGAGCGCGAACTCGAGCGCGGTCGGGCCCTTGGAGACCACGCGGTAGCCGACGCCGACGATCTCGAGCCGCTTCTCGTAGCCGTCGGTCACACCGGTCACCATGTTGGCGATGAGGGTGCGCGACAGCCCGTGCAGCGCCTTCGACTCTCGCTCGTCGTTCGGCCGCGCGATCGCGAGGCTGCCGTCGTCGTTCCTCGCCACCGAGATCGGCTCACGGACATGGTGCGCCAGCGTGCCCTTGGGCCCCTTGACGGTCACCAGCTGGCCCTCGATGGAGACGTCCACCCCAGACGGGACCGTGATGGGGAGCTTGCCAATGCGTGACATGAGTTCGTTCCTCCTCCGGGTCCCGGTTACCAGACGTAGGCGAGGACTTCCCCACCTACGCCCTTCTGCTTGGCCTGACGGTCGGTCAGCAGGCCGGTCGACGTCGAGATGATGGCGACGCCCAGACCGCCGAGCACTTTCGGCAGTGCCGTCGACTTCGCGTACACCCGAAGACCCGGCTTACTGATGCGGCGCACGCCGGCGATGGAGCGCTCCCTGCTGGGGCCGTACTTCAGGTCGATCACGAGAGTCCTGCCAACGGTGGCGGTGTCGGACGGCTCCTCCACCCGCCAGGAGCCGATGTAGCCCTCCTGCTGCAGAATCTCTGCGACGCCTGACTTCAGCTTGCTGTGGGGCATGCTGACGGTGTCGTGGTACGCCTGGTTGGCGTTGCGCAGACGGGCAAGCATGTCTGCGATCGGGTCTGTCATCGTCATGGCGCGGAGGCCTCTTTCCTGCTGTGGTTTCGTCGATGGCTCGAACGGACGGGCCAGCTGCGACCTACAGCAAACTCAGGGTCTGTTTCGGAGTACCGGGAGTTGCTCATGGTGGTGCTACCAGCTGCTCTTGGTGATGCCGGGCAGCTCGCCGCGGTGGGCCATCTCGCGAAGGCACACCCGGCAGAGGCCGAACTTGCGGTAGACCGACCTCGGTCGGCCACAGCGCTGGCACCGGGTGTACGCGCGCACGGCGTACTTCGGCTTGCGTGCTGCCTTGACGATCAGTGACGTCTTAGCCATCAGTTCTCCTTGTTCTGCATGCTCATCGTCCCCGGGGTCCGGCGCATCCTCATTGCTCCGTGAAGGGAAAGCCGAGCTTCCGGAGGAGCGAGCGCCCCTCGTCGTCGTTGGCGGCGGTCGTGACGACGGTGATGTCCATTCCACGCTGGCGGTCGATCCTGTCCGGGTCGATCTCGTGGAACATCACCTGCTCGGTCAGACCGAAGGTGTAGTTGCCCCGGCCGTCGAACTGCCGTGGCGACAGCCCGCGGAAGTCTCGGATCCGGGGAAGGGCGAGGGTCAGCAGCCGGTCGAGGAACTCCCACATCCGGTCGCCTCTGAGCGTCACGTGAGCTCCGATCGGCATCCCCTCGCGCAGCTTGAACTGCGCGATGGACTTGCGGGCGCGCGTCACCTGCGGCTTCTGGCCGGTGATGACGGTGAGGTCACGGACGGCTCCCTCGATGAGCTTGGAGTCGCGCGCCGCCTCACCCACACCCATGTTGACGACGATCTTGGCCAGGCTGGGCACCTGCATGACGTTGGAGTAGCCGAACTCCTGCCGCAGCGCCGGCACGAGCTCCTCGCGGTAGCGCGTCTTGAAGCGCGGCGGGGTCCGCGTGGACGTGGTGTCCTGCGTGGTCGTCATCAGATCTCCTCGCCGTTCTTGGTGGCGACGCGCACGCTGCGCTGCGCCTGCACCTTCGAGCCGTCGTGACGGGTCCTCTCAATCTCGACCCGCTTGGCGCCGACGCGGGTGGTCACCTTCTTGCCGTCCACCTCGGTAAGCAGCATCACGTTCGAGGCATGGATCGACGCCTCCTGGGTGATGATGCCGCCAGTGGTGCCCGCGCGGCCCCCCCGGTTGACGACCTTGGTGTGCCGCTTGACGCGGTTGACGCCCTCGACGATCAGTCGGTTGCGGTCGGTCAGGACCGCGATGACCTTGCCTTCAGCGCCCTTGTCCTTGCCGGCGATGACGCGGACGACGTCGCCCTTCTTGATGGTCAGGTTCTTGGCCATGCTCAGAGCACCTCCGGTGCCAGCGAGATGATCCGCATGAACCTCTTGTCACGCAGCTCGCGGCCGACGGGGCCGAAGATGCGCGTACCGCGAGGCTCACCGTCTTGGCGCAGGATCACCGCGGCGTTCTCGTCGAAACGGATGTATGAGCCGTCCGGTCGCCGGCGCTCCTTGGCGGTGCGCACGACCACGGCCTTGACGACGTCACCCTTCTTGACATTCGCGCCGGGGATGGCGTCCTTGACGGTGGCGACGATGACGTCGCCGATACCGGCGTAGCGACGACCCGAGCCGCCGAGCACCCGGATGCACAAGATCTGCTTGGCACCGGTGTTGTCGGCGACCTTGAGCCGCGACTCCTGCTGGATCATCGGGTATCTCCACTGACTTCCTGTGTCGGGCGGCGCACCGCTCGGCGATTCTCTGACCGGCGAGCAGCGCCGGCACCTGGTTGGGTGTTACTTGGCCTTCTCGAGCACCTCGACCACTCGCCACCGCTTGGTCGCCGACTGGGGCCGGGTCTCCATGATCAAGACCCGGTCGCCGACGCCGCACTGGTTGGACTCGTCATGAGCCTTGAGCTTGCTCGTGCGCCGCAGCACCTTGCCGTACAGCGCGTGCTTCACGCGGTCCTCGACGGACACCACGATGGTCTTCTCCATCTTGTCGCTCACGACGAGGCCCTCCCGAACCTTGCGACGGCGACCGCGTGCTGCGCTGTCGGTCGCGGTAGTGCTGGCCGTGCTGCTTGTCGTGTCGTTCGTCGTGTCGCTCATTGCCGTCCCCTGCCCGGTCGTCTCGGTCATGCCACGCCCTCGTCCTCTGTCTGCTGGGTGGTGATCCCGAGCTCACGTTCGCGCATGATGGTGTAGATCCGGGCGATCTCGCGACGCACCAACCGCAGCCGGCCATGTGACTCGAGCTGCCCGGTGGCCGCCTGGAACCGCAAGTTGAACAGCTCCTCCTTCGCCTCGCGCAGCTTCTCCTCGATCACGTCGTCGTCGAGGTGGCGCAGGTCGCCTGCCTTCGTCGTCGCCATCAGAGCTCACTCGTTTCACGACTGACGATCTTGCACTTCATCGGCAGCTTGTGTATCGCCCGGTTGAGTGCCCCACGGGCGACGGGCTCGGGTACTCCGGACAGCTCGAACATGACCCGCCCGGGCTTGACGTTGGCGATCCACCACTCGGGCGACCCCTTGCCCGAGCCCATTCGGGTCTCGGCAGGCTTCTTGGTCAGCGGCCGGTCGGGGTAGACGTTGATCCACACCTTTCCGCCTCGCTTGATGTGCCGGGTCATGGCGATACGAGCCGACTCGATCTGCCGGTTCGTGACGTAGTGCCCTTCGACGGCCTGGATGCCGTACTCGCCGAACGCGAGCCGGGTACCACCCTTGGCCATGCCAGTGCGTTTGGGGTGATGCTGTTTGCGGTGCTTGACCCTGCGAGGGATCAACATGGCTCAGCCCTCCTGTCCAGAAGTCTCAGCGGGACCGGTCGCGACGGCGGTCTCGCCGCCCACGGGCGCCTCAGTCACTGCAGGGGCATCGGTCGAGGGGCGTCGGTCGCCGCGCTCCGGCCGGTCACTTCGACGGCCGCGACCGGGGGGGCGGTTGCGGTTGCCGGCGGCGGCGAGCGCCGCGGCCTGGGCCTCACGCTCCGCGCGGGTGCCTGCCACCTCGCCCTTGAAGATCCAGACCTTCACGCCGATGCGTCCGAATGTCGTCTTCGCCTCGTAGAAGCCGTAGTCGATGTCGGCACGCAGCGTGTGCAGTGGCACCCGGCCCTCGCGGTAGAAGTCCGAGCGCGACATCTCCGCACCGCCCAAGCGTCCCGAGCAGGCGATCCGGATGCCCTTGGCCCCGGACCGCATCGAGGTCTGGATGGCCTTGCGCATCGCGCGGCGGTAGGCCACACGGCTCGACAGCTGCTCGGCGACACCCTGAGCGACGAGCTGAGCGTCGATCTCCGGGTTGAGCACCTCACGGATGTTCAGCTTGACCTGCTTGCCGGTAAGCGTCTCGAGGTTCTCCCGGATCCGGTCGGCCTCGGCACCTCGACGACCGATGACGATGCCGGGGCGTGCGGTGTATATCGTCACCGACACCCGGTCACGCGTGCGCTCGATCTCGACTCGGCTGATACCGGCCCGATCCATGCCCTTGGCCAAGAGCTTGCGGATTGCGACGTCTTCGCCGACGTAGGACTTGTACAGCTTGTCGGCGTACCAGCGACTCTTGTGGTCGGTGGAGATGCCCAGCCGGAAGCCGTGCGGATTGACCTTCTGGCCCATTAGCGGGTTCCTCCGGTTCGGGTGGTGTTGCCGGCGGGCTGGACGACCACGGTGATGTGACTCGTGCGCTTGAGGATGCGGGTGGCGCGGCCCTGCGCACGCGGACGGAAGCGTTTCAGTGTCGGGCCCTCGTCGACCATCGCCTTGGACACCACGAGGCTGTTGCGTTCAAGGTCCTCGGTGGTGGTCGCGTTGGCAACCGCACTTTCCACCAGCTTCGCGACCACGTCGGCCGCGGCCTGCGGCGCGAAACGGAGGGTCGCCAACGCGTCGTCGACCTGCGCTCCCCGCACCATCTCCACGACCCGACGGGCCTTCATCGGAGTCACTCGGACGTACCGACCGACCGCGAAGGAACCCGGCTGGTCGCCCAGCAGGGTCTCGCGGCGGTCGCTGACGCGCCTGCGCTCGCTAACGCTCATCTGTTTGTCATCTCTCCTCGACGCCTCGCCGTCAACCCGGGAATCAGCCCCGGGCCGCTCAGCGGCGGCGGCTCTTTCGGTCGTCCTTCTCGTGCCCACGGAAGGTGCGGGTGGGAGCGAACTCTCCCAGCTTGTGGCCCACCATGGAGTCGGTCACGAACACAGGGACGTGCTTGCGGCCGTCGTGCACGGCGATCGTGTGGCCGATCATGTCCGGCACGATCATCGAACGACGCGACCACGTCTTGATCACGTTCTTGGTCCCCTTGTCGTTCTGCACATCCACCTTCTTCTGCAGGTGGTCGTCGACGAACGGCCCCTTCTTCAGGCTGCGTGGCATGTCTGCGGGCCCCTTCTCAACGCTTCTTGCCGGTACGCCGGCGACGGACGATCAACTGGTCACTGGGCTTGCGTTTGCGGGTGCGCCCCTCTGGCTGTCCCCACGGCGAGACCGGGTGGCGACCTCCGGAGGTCTTACCCTCACCGCCACCGTGCGGGTGGTCGATCGGGTTCATCGCGACACCGCGGACGGACGGTCGCTTACCCTTCCACCGCATCCGGCCGGCCTTGCCCCAACTGATGTTGGCCTGCTCAGCGTTGCCGACCTCACCCACCGTGGCGCGACAACGCACGTCGACGTAGCGCATCTCCCCCGACGGCATCCGCAGCTGCGCTCGGTTGCCCTCACGGGCGACAAGCTGCGCAGAGCTACCCGCGGAGCGGCCGATCTTGGCACCTCCACCGGGACGGAGCTCGATGGCGTGCACTGTGGTGCCGACCGGGATGTTGCGCAGCGGCAGGTTGTTGCCGGGCTTGATGTCGGCGTTGGGGCCGGACTCCACGGCGGTGCCCTGGGTCAGGTCCTTGGGCGCGACGATGTAGCGCTTCTCGCCGTCCGCGTAGTGGAGCAGCGCGATGCGCGCCGTGCGGTTGGGGTCGTACTCGATGTGCGCGACCGTGGCCGGCACGCCGTCCTTGTCGTGGCGACGGAAGTCGATGACGCGGTACGCGCGCTTGTGACCGCCGCCCTGGTGGCGCGTGGTGACGCGCCCGTAGGCGTTGCGGCCGCCCTTGCTGTGCAGGGGGCGCACCAGCGACTTCTCCGGCGTGTCACGCGTGACCTCGACGAAGTCGGCGACGGAGGAGCCGCGGCGGCCCGGCGTCGTCGGCTTGTACTTGCGGATGCCCATGTGTGTCCTCTTCCCTGAGAGCTCCGGTCCCGCTAGGAGACCGGGCCCCCGAAGATCTCGATGCGGCCCTCGCGCAGCGTGACGATCGCGCGCTTGGAGGAGGCGCGCTGACCGAAGCCCGCACGCGTGCGCTTGCGCTTGCCCTGGCGGTTGAGCGTGTTGACGTCGCTCACCTTCACGCCGAAGACCTTCTCGACCGCGATCTTGATCTGGGTCTTGTTGGCGTCCGGGCGGACGAGGAACGTGTACTTGTTCTCGTCGAGCAGGCCGTAGCTCTTCTCGGAGATGACCGGCGAGATCAGGATGTCCCGGGGGTCGGTCAGGTCGCTCACTGCGAGGCCTCCTCGGTGGCGGTGGCCGGCGCGATGGACGGCACGTCGCTGTCGATGTTGTGCGGAGCGAGGTCCTCGCCCGGCGTCCCGCCGGAGTCGACGTCACCGGCGGCCAGACCGGCCACGTCTCCCGCGGACCCGGTGCTCGAGCCCGGCAGGTCGCCGGCGAACACGGCGCTGGCCTTGGCCGAGCGGCCCTTCGGGTTGCCGGCCAGGAACGCCTGCAGCGCCGACTCGGTGAAGACCACGTCGTCGCTGATCAGGACGTCGTAGGTGTTCAGCTGGCCGGGGCTGAGGATGTGGACCGCCTGCGCGTTGCGCAGCGACTTCCAGCTGATCGTGTCGTCGCGCTCGGCCACCACGAGGACGTGCGGCCGGCTGCTGATGGCGCTCAGCAGGGCGACGGCGCTCTTGGTGCTCGGGGCGTCGGTCGTCGACAGCGCGCTGACGACGTGGACGCGGCCGTGGCGGGCCCGGTCGGACAGGGCACCGCGCAGGGCGGCGGCCTTCATCTTCTTCGGGGTCCGCTGGCTGTAGTCGCGCGGCTGGGGGCCGTGCACCGTGCCACCGCCGACGAACTGCGGCGCGCGGGTCGAGCCCTGTCGGGCGCGGCCGGTGCCCTTCTGGCGGTAGGGCTTGCGCCCACCGCCGCGGACCTCGCCGCGGGTCTTGGTGCTGTGCGTGCCCTGGCGGGCAGCGGCCAGCTGCGCGACGACGACCTGGTGGATGGTGGGGATGCTGACCTGCGCGGCGAACACCTCGGCCGGCAGCTCGACGGTGCGGCCGCTCGAGCCGTCCGGGCTGCGGACGTCGACGACGATCGCGGGCTCGGTGCCCGTGCTCACGGGGGCCGTGCTCTCGGCGGTGGTCACTTGGCCACACCACCCTTCCCGAGGCCGCCCTTGGCGGCGGTGCGGACGAGGACCATGCCGCCACGGGGACCGGGGACCGCGCCCTTGATGAGCAGCAGGCCGCGCTCGGCGTCCATGGCGTGGATCGTGAGGTTCTGCGTCGTGGTGCGCACGTGGCCCATGCGGCCGGCCATCCGGGTGCCCTTGAAGACACGGGCAGGGGTCGCGCAGGCGCCGATGGAGCCGGGCGAGCGGTGCTTGCGCTGCACGCCGTGGCCGGCGCCCAGGCCCTTGAAGTTGTGGCGCTTCATGACACCGGCGTAGCCCTTGCCCTTGCTGGTGCCGACGACGTCGACGAGCAGCGGGGAGCCCTCGCCGGGCGTGAACGCCTCCGCGGTGATCTCCTGGCCGACGGTGTAGGCGGACGCGTCGTCGGTGCGGATCTCGACGAGGTAGCGGCGCGGCGGCACGCCTGCCTTGGCGAAGTGACCGGCCTCCGGCTTGTTGACCTTGCGCGGGTCGACCGGGCCGTACGCGATCTGGACGGCGCTGTAGCCGTCCTTGTCGGGGGTGCGGACCTGGGTGACCACGCACGGCCCGGCCTTGACGACGGTCACCGGGATGATCCGGTTGTTCGCGTCGAAGACCTGGGTCATGCCCAGCTTCTCGCCCAGGACGCCCTGGGTGTTCTTCGGCATCTGTCGCGTCCCTACAGCTTGATCTCGATGTCGACGCCCGCCGGCAGGTCGAGCCGCATGAGCGAGTCGACCGTCTTCGGCGTGGGGTCGAGGATGTCGATGAGGCGCTTGTGCGTGCGCATCTCGAAGTGCTCGCGCGAGTCCTTGTACTTGTGCGGCGAGCGGATGACGCAGTACACGT
>CADCUB010000091.1 GCA_902805775.1 uncultured Frankineae bacterium
GGTTGCTGAGCGCCCGGGTCGTGGAGGAGGCCGCGCGCCGCGAGGGCGTCACCGTCACCTCCGGGCAGGTCGACCAGCAGTACGCCGCTCTCGAGGAGTCGGTCGGCGGGCCGGAGCAGCTGCAGCAGCAGGCCGCCGCCGCCGGCCTGACGCCGGCGCTCGTGCGCGACCTGGCCCGCACCCGCGCGCTCACCAGCGCGCTGGCCGACCGGCTCAGCCAGGGCACGGACGTGCCGGAGGAGGAGCTGCGCGCCGCCTACGAGGCCAACATCGACCAGTTCGACCAGGTGCGCACCGCGCAGGTGCAGCTGGCGACGCTCGCCGACGCGCAGGCGCTGCTGCCGCAGGCCCGCGGGCTGTCCGACGAGGCGTTCCAGGACCTCGCCCGCGAGCGCTCCGTCGACGAGTCGACCAAGGAGCAGGGCGGCGACCTCGGCCTGCAGCCGCGCAGCGCGTTCGACCAGCAGGGCCTGGAGGCGTTCGGCGCCGCGGCGTTCGGCGCCCGCGTCGGCGACACGTTCGCCGTCGAGTCGCCGCGCGGCGGCCACGTGGTGCGGGTGATCGAGCGCGACACCACGACCTTCGAGCAGGCGCGCGACGACCTGCGGCGCCAGGCGCTGGAGTCGCAGAGCGGCCCCGCGCTGCAGGAGCTGCTCGCCCGTACCGCCGCCGACCTCGACATCACCATCAACCCGCGCTTCGGCGCCTGGGACGCCGCGTCGCTGGCCGTCGTGGAGCGCACCGACGCGGGGGACCGGCAGATCAGCAGCCCGGAGGCCCCGGCCACCGGCCCGCAGGAGCCCGCCGACGGCGGGCTGCTCCCCGAGGGCGAGCCCGAGGTGCCGACCGACCCCGAGGAGCCGCCGGTCGAGCCCGAGACGCCCAGCGAGACCTCGGGCCGCTAGCGGTGCCCGGGGCGCCGGTGCTCGTCACGACGGGCCGGGCGGCGACCGGACTGACCTGGCCGGCCTGGCAGGCCCTGCAGGCGGCGCCCGTCTGCACGGCCGCACCCGAGCACCCGCAGCTGGCGTTCCTGCGCGACGCCGGGGTGCGCGTCGACGTGGTGGAGCGCGCGGCCGACGACGTGCTGGCCGCGTCGCTGCACGACCGGGCGCTGGCCGGTGAGCAGGTCGTCTGGCTGACCGACGGCGAGCACGACAGCGGGCTGGTGCGCGCGCTCGGCCTGCGTGCCGCGCGCGGCTCCGGCGTCGAGGTGGAGGTGGTCTACGGCTCGTGGGACCCGCCCGGTGCGCGACTGCTCGACGTCGTCGCCGTGATGGACCGGCTGCGCTCCCCGGGCGGCTGCCCGTGGGACGCCGAGCAGACGCACACGACCCTGATGCCGTACCTGCTCGAGGAGGCCTACGAGGCCTACGCCGCCCTCGAGGACGGCGACCTCGTCGACCTGCGGGAGGAGCTCGGCGACGTCCTGCTGCAGGTCGTGTTCCACGCCCGCCTGGCCGAGGAGGCGCAGGCCCCCTGGTCGATCGACGACGTCGCCGGCGACCTCGTCGACAAGCTCGTACGGCGCCACCCGCACGTGTTCGCCGGCACGTCGGCCGACGACCTCGAGGGGACGTGGGAGGCGCTCAAGAAGGCCGAGAAGGGGCGGACGTCGGTCACCGACGGAGTGCCGCTCGGGCAGCCCGCGCTGGCGCTGGCGGCGAAGCTGCAGCGCCGGGCCGGCCGCATCGGTGCGCCGGTCCCGGCCTTCGACGGCCTGGGCGGCGAGCTGTGGGAGCTGGTGCGGCGCTGCGCCCAGGCCGGGCTCGACCCGGAGGTGGCGCTGCGCACGACCGCCCGCAACTACCGGGACCGCCTGGCGGCCGTCGAGGCCGAGCTGCACGCCGCCGGGCGCGACCCGTCCGACGTCGGCCCCGGCGAGTGGGCGGCGCTGCTCAGCGCCGATCCGGAGCTGCCGCGCGGCTGACAGCGGCTGGCCGGGTCCCCGCGGGTGCCAGACTCCGTGCGCATGGAGCTGCTCGGCACGGTCGTCCGCCTGCAGGTCCAGCGCTCGCGCCTCAAGCCGGGCCTCCGGGGGGCCAGGGTGTACGACCCGGCGCCCCTGCTCGAGGTCGCCGCCCTGGAGATCGGGCCGAAGGGCGTGGTCGGGAGCACCGAGGCCGGTCCCGTCCTCGACGTCCACCACGCCGACCATCCCGACAGCCGCAACGTGCGGCTCGCGAACGGGCTCTCGCTGCTGCCCCGCGCCCACTACGCCGACCTGCGCGCGCGCTACGGCCCCCACCTGGTCGACGGCGCGGCGGGGGAGAGCCTGCTGCTCGACACGGCCGGCCGCTGGACGCAGGCCGACCTCGACGGACCGCTGCGGCTGGAGACGGTGGACGGCGAGGCGCTGGAGCTGGCCAGCGCCATGGCGGCGCCTCCGTGCGTGGAGTTCAGCCGCTTCTGCCTCGGGCTGCCCGTCGGACCGGTCGGGCCGGACGTGGAGCAGGCCCTGGGAGACCTCGACGGCGGCGCGCGAGGCTTCTACGTGCGCGTCACCGGGACGGGACGCGTCGAGGCCGGCGCACGCCTGCTCCGGGGCTGACCGCAGCCGCCCGACCGCGACGACCGGCGGCCGGCGGGGACGGACCCGCCTCCCGGGGGCGGGCGGGGACCGGGGCTAGGCTCGCGGGCGACCCCGACCCCGAGCGCAGCTGGAGCACCGTGTCGACCATCGAGGCCGTCGGCGCCCGCGAGATCCTCGACTCGCGCGGCAACCCCACCGTCGAGGTCGAGGTCGCCCTCGACGACGGGACGCTCACCCGGGCGGCGGTGCCCAGCGGCGCCAGCACGGGGGCGTACGAGGCGGTCGAGCTGCGCGACGGTGACGCCGGCCGCTACGGCGGCAAGGGCGTCCAGTCCGCGGTGAACGCCGTGCTCGACGTGATCGGCCAGGAGCTGCTGGGCATCGAGGCGACCGAGCAGCGGATCGTCGACCAGGTCCTGATCGACCTCGACGGCACGCCCGACAAGAGCCGTCTCGGTGCGAACGCCCTGCTCGGGGTGAGCCTGGCCGTGGCCAGGGCGGCGGCCGACTCGAGCGGCCTGCCGCTGTTCCGCTACGTCGGCGGGCCCAACGCCCACCTGCTGCCCGTGCCGATGCTGAACATCCTCAACGGCGGCGCGCACGCCGACAGCAACGTCGACGTGCAGGAGTTCATGATCGCCCCCATCGGCGCCGCGAGCTTCGCGGAGGCGCTGCGCTGGGGCGCGCAGACCTACCACGAGCTCAAGAAGGTGCTCAAGGGCCGGGGTCTCGCGACCGGTGTCGGCGACGAGGGCGGCTACGCGCCCGACCTGCCGAGCAACCGGGATGCGCTCGACCTCATCCTCGAGGCCATCACGGCCGCGGGCTTCACCCCCGGCACCGACATCGCGCTCGCCCTCGACGTCGCCGCGACCGAGTTCCACACCGCGGGCGAGGGCTACCGGTTCGAGGGCGGCACCAAGACCGCCGACGAGATGATCGACTACTACACCGGTCTCGTCGACGCCTACCCCATGGTCTCGATCGAGGACCCGCTCGACGAGAGCGACTGGGACGGGTGGGAGCGCATGACGACCGCCCTCGGCGGCCGGGTCCAGCTCGTCGGCGACGACCTGTTCGTCACCAACCCGCAGCGCCTCGCCGACGGCATCGCGCGCGGCTGCGCCAACGCCCTGCTCGTCAAGGTCAACCAGATCGGGACGCTCACCGAGACGCTCGACGCGGTGCACCTGGCCCACCGCAGCGGCTTCCGCTGCATGATGAGCCACCGGTCCGGCGAGACCGAGGACACGACGATCGCCGACCTCGCCGTCGCCACCGACTGCGGGCAGATCAAGAGCGGCGCCCCGGCGCGCTCGGAGCGGGTGGCGAAGTACAACCAGCTGCTGCGCATCGAGGAGGAGCTCGACGACGCTGCCCGCTACGCCGGCGCCACGGCGTTCCCGCGGTTCCGGCCCGAGGGCGCGCCCTCGTCATGACCTCGCCGCGCCGACCCGTACCCGGCCGGCGACCAGCGCGGCCGGCTCGGCGTCCGACGTCGGGCAGCGGCCCGGCCCCGAGCGCGCCCGCCCGGCCGGCGGGCAGCCGTACCAGCCGCCGCCCGAGGATCGGCCGGATGTCCACGGGGCGGATCGCCGTGCTCGTCCTCGTCCTCGTGACGCTCGTCGTGAGCGCGGCGCTGCCGCTGCGGGCGTTCATCGGCCAGCGCGGCCAGATCGCCGAGGTGGCCGCTGCCAACACCGCCGCCCGCGAGCGGGTGGCGGCGCTGTCCTCGGAACGCGCCCGGCAGCAGGACCCGGAGCACGTCGCCGCCGAGGCCCGACGCCGGCTGCACTTCGTCCGGCCGGGCGAGACCGCCTACGTCGTGATCCCGCCCACCCCGAAGGCCCCGGCGAAGCGGGCCCAGCGGGACGCCTGGTACGCCCAGCTGTGGGACTCCGTCGAGCGGGCCGACCGGCCGTCGTCGTGACGGCCCCCGACCCGCGGGACGTCGCCGCGGTGGGGCTGCAGCTCGGCCGTACCCCTCGGGCGATGACCGGAGTCGCCCACCGCTGCCCGTGCTCGCTGCCGGACGTCGTCGAGACCCGGCCCCGGCTCGACGACGGCACCCCGTTCCCGACGCTGTACTACCTCACCTGCCCGCGGCTGGCCTCCTCGATCGGCACCCTGGAGTCCGAGGGGTTGATGAAGGAGCAGACCGCGCGGCTGGCCGACGACCCGGACCTGCAGGCGCGGTACGAGGCCGCCGCCCGCGACTACGTCGCCCGCCGCGACCGGATCGAGGTCCTGCGGGGGGTGCCCGCCCAGGGCGGCATGCCCGCCCGGGTGAAGTGCCTGCACGTGCTCGTCGCGCACAGCCTCGCGGTCGGGCCCGGGGTCAACCCGTTCGGGGACGAGGCGCTCGAGCGGCTGCCGGAGTGGTGGCGCCGCGGGCCCTGCGTCGACCCGGACGCCGGCGAGCCCGGCGCCGGGGCGCAGTCGTGAGGGCCGGCCGGTGAGGGTCGGCGCTGTCGACTGCGGCACCAACTCCGTGCGCCTGCTCGTGGCCGACGTCGACGGGGCCGTGAAGCACGACGTCCTCCGCGAGATGCGCGTGGTGCGGCTCGGCGAGGGCGTCGACCGCACCGGTGAGCTGTCGGAGCAGGCCCTCGAGCGCACCCGGCGCGCGCTGGCCGACTACGCCGCGACCTGCGCCGAGCTGGCCGTCGAGCAGATCCGCATGGTCGCGACGAGCGCCACCCGCGACGCCCGCAACCGCGACCAGTTCCGGTCGATGGTGCGCGAGGTCCTGGGTGTGGAGCCGGAGGTCATCAGCGGCGACGAGGAGGCGGCGCTGTCGTTCGACGGCGCCACGCGCGGCCTCGACCCGGCGGACGGGCCGTTCCTCGTCGTCGACATCGGCGGCGGCTCGACCGAGCTGGTGCTCGGCACGACAGCGGTGGAGGCCGCCCTCTCGGTCGACATCGGGTGCGTCCGCCTGACCGAGCGCCACCTGGTCGGCGACCCGCCTCGGGCCGGTGAGGTCGCGGCGGCCGAGGCCGACATCGACGCGGCGCTGGCCCTGGTGCGCGAGGTCGTCCCGGTCGAGCGCGCGCGTACCACCGTCGGGCTCGCGGGCTCGGTCACCACGGTCGCGGCTCTGGCGCTCGAGCTGCCGGCGTACGACCCCGACCGCATCCACCTGTCGCGCATCCCGGCGGCGCAGGTCGCGGCGGTCACCGCTCGCCTGCTCGCGCAGACGCGGGAGCAGCGGGCGGCGCTGCCGGTGATGCACCCCGGTCGGGTCGACGTCATCGGCGCCGGAGCGCTCGTCCTGTCCACCGTCGTCGACCGGCTGGGCCTGGCGGAGGTGCTGGTGAGCGAGGCCGACATCCTCGACGGCATCGCCTGGTCGGTGCCGCAGGTCGCCGCCACCCGCCCCGCCGCCGTCCAGCAGCCTGTCCGATGACCGCGCCTGCTCCGTGATCGTTCCCGGCACCGGGCACCCCACCGACGCCGCCAGTGACGCGACCCCCGTCGCCCGCACGCCGCAGGACGTCGCGCGCCTGGCCGGCGACGCCCCGTCCCTGCGCGAGCTCGACGGCCGCTCCTCGGTGTGCCGGGCCTGCCCGCGCCTGGTGGCCTGGCGGGAGGAGGTGGCCCGGACGCGCCGGGCCGCGTACGGCGACCAGGTCTACTGGGGACGACCGGTGACCGGCTGGGGGCCGGCGCAGGCGCGGATCGCCGTGGTCGGGCTGGCCCCGGCGGCGCACGGCGGCAACCGCACGGGGCGGATCTTCACCGGGGACCGCAGCGGCGACTGGCTGTTCGCGGCTCTGCACCGTGCCGGCCTGGCCAGCTCGCCCACGTCGACGTCGGCCGACGACGGCCTGCAGCTGCGGGACGTCCGCATCACGCTGCCCGTGCGCTGCGCGCCGCCGGCCAACCGGCCCACGACCTCGGAGCGCGACGCCTGTGCGCCCTGGCTCACGGCCGAGTGGCGCTTCCTGCAGCCGACGGTGCGGGCGGTCGTCGTCCTCGGCGGGTACGGCTGGGCAGCGCTGTGGCCGGTGCTGCGCGCCGCGGGGGAGAGCGTGCCGTCACCCGTGCCCCGGTTCGCGCACGGCGCCGAGGTGGCTCTGGCGCACGGTCCGACGGTCCTGGGCTGCTTCCACGTCAGCCAGCAGAACACCTTCACCGGACGGCTCACCGAGCCGATGCTCGACCAGGTCCTGTTGCGCGCTCGGACGGTCGCGGGCATGACCTGACCAGGGGCGCGCATCCGAGAGGCCCCTTCACCCGAACGGGTGAAGGACGTTGCGGTCGTCGAGCGCCCCACTAGGCTCCTCGGGGTCACCTGAGGTGCACGCACGATCACGCAGGGTCGGAGCGAACTGCCCCGGCGCGATCTCGAGTGGAGGTGACACCATGCGCGGCAGCTCCTGGAAGTAGTCCTCCCTCTGGCCGGGCGCACGCAGGTCCTCGCACGCACGTCCGGGCGGCCGCAGGTCGCCGCAGGGCACATGCGGGCACCCCAGGCCAGGGCGAGCAGGTCAGGGCGAGCAGGTCAGGGCTCCCCGGGGCGCCGGACGCGCGCTGCAGTGCGCTCCTGCAGCCAGGCCGACATGTCGGCAGCCGGCATCGGACGAGCGTGCAGGAAGCCCTGCACCTCGTCCACGCCGAGCTGGCGCAGGACCACCAGCTGCTCCTCGTGCTCGGTGCCCTCGGCGACGACGCGCAGGCCCAGGGTGTGGGCGATGTCGACGACCGCCTTGACCACGGCGCGGTCGGCGGGGTCGCGCACGAGCCCGTCGACGAAGCCCTTGTCGATCTTGACCTCGTCGACCGGCAGGTCCCGCAGGTAGGTGAGGGAGGAGTACCCGGTCCCGAAGTCGTCGACGGCGAGCCGCAGGCCCAGGGCGCGCAGCTCGCCCATCCGCTCGGCGGCGAGCAGCGGGTCCTGCAGCAGCACGCTCTCGGTGAGCTCGAGGGTCAGCAGCGCCGCAGGAACCCCCGCGTCGGCCAGCAGCCCGGCGACCTGGGTGACGAAGGAGGCGTCGAGCACGGTGTCGGCGCTGACGTTGACCGAGACGCCCACCCCCGGTGCCCAGCGCTGCCAGTCGCGGCAGGCCGTCAGGCTCTGCCGCAGGACGGTGGCGGTCAGCGGCCCCATGAGGCCGGAGGCCTCGGCGAGCGGCACGAACTCGGCCGGCCCGACGGTGCCCAGGGCCGGGTGGGTCCAGCGCGCGAGCGCCTCGATCCCGCGGACGCTGCCGTCGCAGGCCGACACCCGGGGCTGGAAGGCGATCGCGAGCGCCCCGGAGGACAGGGCTTCGCGCAGGGCCAGCACCACCGCGAGCCGGCGGTTGCCGAGCACCTCGTAGGCCGGTGCCCACAGCACGGGTCCGCCGCCGACGTGCCGGGCGCTGTGCATGGCGGTCTCCGCCCGCTGCAGCAGGGTGTCGGCGGAGCTGCCGTGCTCGGGTGCCTGCACGAGACCGACCGACAGCCGCACGTGGGTGCCCACCGCGCCGAGCTGGGCGGTGCCCTCGACCTGCGAGCGCAGGGTCAGCCCGAAGTGCTCGGGCTCGCTGTCCACCGCTCTGGCCGGCAGGGCGACCGCGAAGCGCGCCCCTCCCACCCGGCCCACGACCGCGTCCGGGCAGGTCGTGCGCAGCCGACGGGCGACCTCGAGCAGCAGCTGGTCGCCCATCTCCCGGCCCAGGGTCTCGTTGACCTCCTTGAACGACAGCACGGTGACCGCAGCCAGGACGACCCGACCGTGCTCGTCGAGCAGGGCGTCGAGCCGCCGCGTCGTCTCGGCCAGGTTGGGCAGGTCGGTCAGGACGTCCGTCGTCGCCGAGCGCTCCAGGTCGGTCAGCAGCCGGCCGCGGTCCAGGGCCGTGGCGAGCTCGGCGCCCACCGTCTCCAGCAGGCGCAGGTCGCCCATGTCGAAGCGGCGGGTCGCGCCGAGCCGACCGGTGGCGGTGAGCACCCCGGCGAGCTCCGTACCGGCCAGCAGCGGGGTCATCATCGTGTCCTCGTCACCGCCCGAGCGGCTGCCCAGCGCCGGTCCACGCACCGCCGCCCGCGGGACCGAGGCGCTCGAGGGCAGCGGGTCCACGCGTCGGGGCGGCCGGTCCTCCCACGCCACCAGGTGCTCCCAGCTGCCGCCGTGCAGCACGGCGAGGTCGAGCCGCTGGGCGTGCAGGAGCACCCGCATGCGCTCCAGGGTCTCCGGCGCCGCCGGGCTGGCGAGGTCGAGCGGTCCGAGGTCCTTGACGAAGTCGTACAGCATCTGCGTGGCCTGCTGCTGCCCGACCACCTTGCGGTAGGTGCGGTAGGCCAGCGCGAGCATCCCTGCCAGCACGACCAGCACCACCGGCATGCTGGAGTCGCTGGTGTCGGCGGACAGCGCCACGATCGACAGCGCCGTGAAGACGAGGGTGGCCGGCGCGATGACCAGCAGCGAACGGCTGACCGCCCGGAGGGTGACCGGCAGGCCGACCAGCCACCAGACGGTGGCCAGGCCGAGCGCTCCGACCAC
The DNA here is from genome assembly GCA_902805775.1 of uncultured Frankineae bacterium. Classification (GTDB taxonomy): domain Bacteria; phylum Actinomycetota; class Actinomycetes; order Mycobacteriales; family SCTD01; genus SCTD01. The sequence goes on from CADCUB010000091.1 coordinate 9,021, forward strand.
GTCGCCCAGGAGCAGGCCGCCGTACAGCGCCAGCCACAGCACCGGGCCGGGCGTCGCCGGCTCCACCTGCCCGACGGTGAAGGCGACCGCGCCGACCTCGAACGCCGCCGCCGAGATGTTCCACAGCGCCTTGAGCGGCGCCTGCCGCAGCCCCACCGCGAGCACGAGCGGACCGGCCAGTCGAGCGGCGAGGTGCGCCCAGGGCGCGAGGAACATGACGCCGAGCGCGAGCGGGACCTGCACCAGCGTGACGCTGTGCGACTCCCGGCGCAGCTCGACGTCGACCGAGTAGCGGTGCCCGGCGTAGAACAGAGCCGCGAACACCGGGACCAGCAGGGCCGGCGAGACGCTGGTCCGCCAGCCGTCGCTGGCCTCGGCGACCCAGGTCAGCGCGACACCGGCTCCCAGCAGGGAGCCGCACAGCAGCAGGGCCAGGGCGTGGGCGAGCCGGGTCGGGGCGCCGGCCTCGTCGTGCAGCGCCCGGCTCACGTCGACTCCACCGCCTGATCCGCGCGGGACGGGGAGGGCGTGACCGACATCAGGGCCGGGACCAGCAGCAGGGCCAGCCCGGCGAGCAGCGCCACGGGCACGCGGGGTCCGGTGACCTCCGCCAGTGCCCCGGCGACCAGCAGCAGCGCCCCCTGCACCGCCATGAGCAGCGCGACCGCCACGCCGAAGGCGCGCCCCCGCAGGTGCTGGGGGACCTCCTGCACGAAGGAGGCGTTGGCGACGAGCTGGAGGGCGTTGCCCGTGCCGGCGAGCAGCCACAGCACGCTGATCGCCACGGCGTCCTGCACGAACGGCGTGAGCAGCAGCGGCAGGCAGCTGCCGGTGACCATCACCGGGAACAGCCGCTCCCGCCGGTCGGCCGGCAGGCGCAGCACCAGCCACGACCCGATCAGGAAGCCGGCAGGCACCGAGGCCGTCAGCACACCGGCGGTCAGGGCGCCCCGGCCGTCCTGGGCGGCCACGGCGACGGCCAGCCCCTCCGGCGCGATGACCGCCCCGGCGCTGAGCAGCGCCCAGCCGAGCAGCAGGCGCAGCCGCGGGGTGCGGAGCAGCAGCGAGAAGCCGGCCACCGCCTCGGCGAAGGGCGTCGTCGTCGACCGGTCCGGCACCGCGTCGTGCCGGCGCTCGGCGACGCGCGCCACCAGCAGCAGGGCCGACAGCGCGAAGGTCGCCGCGTCGGCGAGCAGCGCGCCCTCGACGTCCAGCGCCACGACGAGCGCGCCACCGGCGACGAAGCCGAGCAGCTGCGCTGCCTGCGAGACGGCGCTGAGCAGGGCGCTGCCGACGACGTAGCGCTCGCCGGTCAGCACGTCGGCGAGCAGCGAGCTGCGGGCGGCGTCGAACGGCGGCGCGAGCAGTCCCACCAGCACCAGGACGGCGAACACGGCCTCCAGCGGCGTCCCCGGCACCGCGAGCAGGGCGACCAGCGTCATCCGCAGCAGGTCGCACACGACCATGACGCGGCGGCGGGGGTAGTGGTCGGCGAAGGCGGACAGGAACGGTCCGCCCACCAGCCAGGTCAGGTACGAGCACGCGTACGTCGCGGACGCGGCGAAGGCGGAGCCGGACCGTTCGAGCACCAGCAGGGCGACGGCGATGCGGGCGACCTGGTCGCCGGTGGTGCTCAGGCCGTCGGCGAGCAGCAGGGCGCGGAACTCCCGGTGACGCAGGACCTCCCGGTAGGAGGCACCTCGCCCGGAGTCGGTCGTCACGGCACCATCATGACGCCTCCCGGCTCCGAGGCGTACAGGAAGGCTCACAGATGGTGGCGGAACGAGCGCCGACGGTGGTCCCGCACTACGGTGTTCCGGCCGCCCCCGTGACCCAACGGCAGAGGTAGGGGCCTTAAAAGCCTCTTCGGTGTGGGTTCGACTCCCACCGGGGGCACCGGGGCACCGCACCGGATGACTGGTGGCGTGTGCGGGCACATCCGGCGACGATCGTGCGTTGTACTGAGTGCGCGGCCCCGTCCGTGGTCCGAGCAGAGGAGACCGTCAGACATGCAGTCCCACAACCCCGTGTTCTCGCGGAGCGAGCCGCTGGCCCGCAGCCTGCAGCAGGGGGTCGGCTTCCACACGCCGACCCCGTCCGCCGACCACCTGTCGGCGATGTACCGGACGCCGTCCGGCATGACCCTCGACGACGTGATCGTCAAGACCGGCCTGCTGCTCGGGACGATGGTCGTCACCGGTGCGGCTGCCTGGGTCCTCGACGTCGGCATGGGCATCGTCGCCCTCGCCGGCATCGTCGGCTTCGTCCTGGCGATGGTCAACATCTTCAAGAAGCAGGTCAGCCCGCCGCTGGTCCTGGCCTACGCCGCGACCCAGGGCGTGTTCGTCGGCGGCATCAGCCACGTCTACGGCAACGCCTTCGGCGGCGGCATCGTCGTGCAGGCCGTGCTCGGCACCACCGCCGTCTTCGCCGCGGTCCTCGTCGGCTACAAGTCGGGGCGCCTGCGCGCGACTCCGAGGTTCCAGAAGGTCGTCACGCTCGGCCTGCTCGGCATGGTCGGCCTCGTGGTGCTCAACCTGCTGTTCGGCCTGTTCGGCGACGGTGACGCGCTGGGCATCCGCGGTGAGAACCTCGGGCTGTCGATCCTGGTCAGCGTCGGGCTCATCGTGTTCGGCGCGCTGACCTTCGTCATGGACTTCGACCAGGCCGACCGCATGGTCGCGGCCGGCGTGCCGGAGAAGGAGTCCTGGCGCGTGGCCTTCGGTCTCGTCGTGGGGCTGGTGTTCCTCTACCTGGAGATCCTGCGCCTGCTGTCCTACCTGCAGGGTCGCGACTAGCCGCACGGCTCGCTCGTCCGACGGGCCGTCACCCTCCGGGGTGGCGGCCCGTCCGCGTGTCCGGCCCTCGCCTCGGCCGCCGCTACGCTGCCGCGGTGGAGGCGGAGCCGCGGGACCGCGACGCACCGCCGCCCGGGCCCACCGCGCTGCTGCGGCGCGAGAGCCGGTCGCTGGTGCAGCGGCTGCGGCTGTGGACACCCGCTCGCTACGCGGCGGCAGCGCCGCCGTGGGGCTCGCGGGCCGACCTCGTCGCGCACCTGGTCCAGGCGTGCGCCGACGCCGCCGCGGACAGCGAGGCGGTCCCGCGACGGCGGGTGCCCCGCCTGGACAGCGACCTGGCGCTGGCCGACCAGCTGGCCGTCACCAGTGACGACCTCGTCCGTGCCGGACCCGGCGACGACCTCGCCCGCGCCGTGACGGCGCACCTGCTGCTGCACCGCCTCGAGCTGCTCGGCGAGGACGTGCCGGCGTCCCTCGCCGCCGGGCTCGGCGTGCCGGACGTGGCCGCCGCCGGACGGGACGCCTGCATGGGCTGCTGACCTGCGCCTGCGCCTGCGCGAAGAGCCGTACACCTAGCTCAGTCGCTCGACCACCATCGCCATGCCCATGCCGCCGCCGACGCACATGGTCTCGAGCCCGAAGGTCTTGTCGGCGCTCTGCAGGCCGTTGAGCAGGGTGCCGGTGATGCGCGCGCCGGTCGAGCCGAACGGGTGGCCCAGCGCGATGGCTCCGCCGTTGACGTTGAGCTTGTCCAGGGGGATGCCCAGGTCGCGGTAGCTGGGGATCACCTGCGCGGCGAAGGCCTCGTTGATCTCGAACAGGTCGATGTCGTCGATGCCCATGCCGGCCAGCGCCAGCGCCTTGCGGGTGGCCTCGACCGGTCCGAGGCCCATGATCTCCGGGGACAGGCCGGTCACGGCGGTCGAGACGATGCGCGCGAGCGGGGTGATGCCGAGCTCGCTCGCCTTGCGGTCGCTCATGACGACGACGGCCGACGCCCCGTCGTTGAGCGGGCAGGCGTTGCCGGCGGTGACCAGGCCGTCCGGGCGGAAGACCGGCTTGAGGCCGGACATGCCCTCGACGGTGACGCCGGGCCGCGGGCCGTCGTCGGTGCTCACGACCGTGCCGTCCGGCGTGGTGATGGGGGTGATCTCGCGCTCGAAGAAGCCGTTGGCGATGGCCTTCTCGGCGAGGTTCTGCGAGCGGGCCGCGAACTCGTCCATCTCGGCGCGGGTGACGCCCTTGAGCCGGGCGAGGTTCTCCGCCGTCTGGCCCATGGCGATGTAGACGTCGGGCAGCTGTCCGCTCTCGCGCGGGTCGGTCCAGCCGTCGACGCCGCCCTCGGCGGTGCGCGCCGTGCGGGCCTGCGCCTCGTCGTAGATCGGGTTGGTGAGCTTCTGCCCGCCGATCATGTCGCTGTTGCCCACCACGAAGCGGCTGACCGTCTCGACGCCGGCGGAGACGAACACCTCGCCCTCGCCCGCGCGGATCGCGTGCAGGGCCATGCGGGTCGTCTGCAGCGAGGACGAGCAGTAGCGGGTGATCGTCGCACCCGGCAGGAAGTCGTAGCCCAGGTTGACCGCGACGACGCGGCCCATGTTCATGCCCTGCTCGCCGCCCGGCAGGCCGCAGCCCAGCAGGAGGTCGTCGATGTCGGTGGGGTCCAGCGCCGGGACCTTGTCCAGCGCCGCCCGCACCACCGTGGTGGCCAGGTCGTCGGGGCGGACGTCCTTGAGCGAGCCCTTGAACGCGCGGCCGATGGGCGAGCGCGCGGTCGCGACGATGACGGCTTCAGGCACGGGAGCTCCTCGGTCTGGCGGCTGCGCCGGTGGCGTGGTGCTCGGAGCGTACGACCCGGACCGAACGTCGTTCTAGTGAGCCGCGTCACCCGGCGGCAGGTCGCCCAGCTCCTCGGCGAGCTCGGCCGCGGCCGTCGGACCGGCCGGTGCCCCCTTGCTGACCAGCGGGAGGCGTCGCCGCAGCAGCGCCAGGCGCCCGGTGGCGGGCTGCTCGGGCAGCGGGTCGACCTCGACGCCCGGCTCGCGGGAGGCGACGCGCGCGGCCAGCTCGACGTCCTGCACCGAGTCGCTGACGGCGGTGCTGACCGGCATGTCGGCGCCCAGGCTGCGCAGCAGGGCCGGCAGCAGGGCGTCGACCACGCGCCCGTAGCCCGCCGGCGAGGGGTGGAAGCGGTCGTCGCTCCACAGGTGCGGCTTCTGGCTGAACTCGCGGCCGAGCAGGTCCCCGAGCGAGACGGCCGAGCCGTCCGCCTCGACCGTCGCGACGGTCTGGGCGGCGGCGAGCCGGCGGGAGACCGACGCGGCCACGGTGCGCAGCGGCTGCATCAGCGGCTTGACCGAGCCGAGGTCGGGAGTGGTGCCGACGACCACGACGGCGCCCGCCTCGCGCAGCGTCTGCACCGCCCGGCGCAGGTCGCGCACGGCCGAGGCGATCGGCACCCGGTGGGTGACGTCGTTGGCGCCGATGATGATGACGGCCGCGTCGACGCGGCGGTGCAGCACCTGAGCGACCTGCACCTCGAGGTCCGCCGAACGGGCGCCGACCTTGGCGACGACCTCGAGCTCGACCCGGCGCCGGAGGTCGCGCGCCACGGCGCCCGCGAGCAGCGCTCCGGGCGTCTGGTCGGCCCGCTGGCAGCCCAGGCCGGCCGCGGCCGAGTCGCCGAGCACCACGAGGTGCAGCGGCTCCTGACCGCGCCTGCCCCGGCCGTACGAGCCGCCGGCCCGCGGCGCCGAGGTGCGGGGGATGCCGATCGTCTTGCGGGCGAGCTTGGCCTCCGCGACGAGCAGGCCGTACGCCACCGCCGCCGCGCTGACGGACGTGCCGCCGCCGTACGCCGCCCGCAGCGCCAGGGTGCGCGCGCGTCGCCCGGGCCGGGGGAGCGTGGGGACGGGCGGCCTCACACGACCTGCCCGGCGGACACGGCGCGCACGGCTCGGCGACTCCTCTCCCGCGTCCCGCGACAGGGCGGGACCAGGCCCAACGTACCTGCGCGGTCGTAGGCTGCTCAGGCGCTCGTCCCCCGTCGGAAGGCTCCCCGTGCAGGTCAGCGACTCCCTGATCGACCTCGTCGGCGGCACGCCGCTCGTCCGCCTGAACCGCATGGCAGCCGGGCTGGCGCCGCAGGTGCTGGTCAAGGTCGAGTACTTCAACCCCGGCGGCTCGGTCAAGGACCGCATCGCCCTGGCCATGGTGGAGGCCGCCGAGCGCGACGGCCTGATCGGCCCCGGCGGCACCATCGTCGAGCCGACCAGCGGCAACACCGGCGTCGGACTGGCGATCGTCGCCAACACGCGTGGCTACAAGTGCGTCTTCGTCATGCCCGACAAGATGAGCGCCGAGAAGATCGCGGTGCTGCGGGCGTACGGCGCGGAGGTCGTCGTCTGCCCGACGGCCGTGGCGCCCGAGCACCCCGACAGCTACTACTCGGTGTCCCGGCGCCTCGCGGCCGAGACGCCCGGCGGCTGGAACCCCAACCAGTACGCCAACCCCCTCAACCCGGCCGCCCACTACGCCACCACCGGGCCCGAGGTGTGGGAGCAGACCGACGGGCGGGTCACGCACTTCGTCGCCGGCGTCGGCACGGGCGGCACGATCAGCGGCACCGGCCGCTACCTCAAGGAGGTCTCGCAGGGGCGGGTGCAGGTGATCGGCGCCGACCCCGAGGGCTCCGTGTACTCCGGCGGCACGGGCCGGCCGTACCTCGTCGAGGGCGTCGGCGAGGACTTCTGGCCGGAGACCTACGACCGCGGGATCGCCGACCGGATCATCGCCGTCAGCGACCGCGACTCGTTCCTGACCACCCGGCGACTGGCCCGCGAGGAGGCGCTGCTGGTCGGCGGCTCGTGCGGGCTGGCCGTGGCAGCGGGGCTGCGCCTGGCCCAGGAGCTGACCGAGGACGACGTGGTGGTGATCCTGCTGCCCGACTCGGGACGCGGCTACCTGTCCAAGATCTACAACGACGAGTGGATGGCCGACTACGGCTTCCTCACGCCCGACAGCAGCCAGCCCACCGTCGGCGACGTGCTGGGGCGCAAGGCCGCGGAGTCGGCGGCCGCGCTGCCGGACCTGGTGCACGTGCACCCGGAGGAGACCGTCGGCTCGGCCATCGCGACCCTGCGGGAGTACGGCGTCAGCCAGATGCCGGTCGTGAAGGAGGAGCCGCCCGTCATGGCGGCGGAGGTCGTCGGCGCGGTCGTGGAGCGCGAGCTGCTCGACGCGGTCTTCGCCGACCGGGCCGCGCTCGACGCGCCCCTGGCGGAGCACATGAGCAGGGCGCTGCCGACGGTGGGCGCCGGTGAGGACCTGCAGGTCGCGATGGCCGCGCTGGAGGCCGCCTCGGCGATGCTCGTGCTCGACGACGGCAAGCCGGTCGGGATCATCACGCGCTCGGACCTGCTGGGCTACCTCAGCCACTCCTGACCGCGTCCCGGGACCGCCACCAGGCCACCGTGTCGGCGAGCGTGCGCTCCCAGGGCGTCGCCTCCAGCCCGAACGTCTGCGTCACCGCGCTGCTGTCCAGGACGTACGGCCGGGTGAACTGGTAGCGCGTCTCCTCGAGCTCGCGCAGCATCGGCGAGAACAGGCCGGCGGCGCGCAGCGCGAGGTGCGGCAGCTGCGTCACGCGCACGGGCGGCACGCCCGCCGCGCGGCACAGGCCCTCGACCGCCTGCCGGTACGTGACCGGCGGCGCCGTCGGCACGTGCCACGCCCGGCCCCACGCGCGCTCGTCGGCGCCCAGCACCTGGAGCGTGCGCGCGACGTCCGCGACGGCGCTCCAGCTGTGCGGCTGGTCGGGCGGGGCGATGTGCTGGACCGCCTTGCCGGCGAGCAGCCGCGGCACGGCCCGCTCGCCGAGGTAGCCGTTCGCGACCACCCGCGGGCCCACGAAGTCGGAGGCGCGCGCCTCGGTCATGCGCAGCACGCCGGCGCGGTGGCGGGCGAGCGCCCGCTCCCACATCGCCACCCGGACGCGTCCCTTGGTGCCGGGCGCGGCGAGCGGGAGGTCCTCGGTCATGGGCCGGTCGACCGGCCCGTAGACGTAGAGGTTGCCCATGACGACGAGCACGGCGCCGGTGGCCTCGGCGGCGGCGAGCAGGGCGTCCGCGACGGGCGGCCACTGCTCGACCCAGCGGGTGTACGGCGGGTTGGCGCAGTTGTAGAGGACGTCGGCCCCTCGGGTGGCAGCGGTGAGCGCCGCGGCGTCGCCGGCGTCGAGGGCGACGTGCTGCACCCGGTCGGTCGACGTGCCGCCGGAGCGGGACAGGACCCGTACGTCGTGGCCGTCCGCCACGAGGCGGTCGGTGAGGGTGCTGCCGACGGGGCCCTTGCCCAGGACGACGTGGAGGGACATGGGGTACTCCTCACTGAGTGAGAGCGGTGCTCTCGGTCATGAGCACTGTGCACCCGAGAGCCGTGGCACGTCAAGAGCACCGCTCTCGTCATGCGCTCAGCGCTCTCGGTGGTGTGCCATGCTCTGGACATGTCGGTCGTCAAGGACGCACGTGCACGGGCGCGCGCCGAGGTCGTCGTCGCGATCAAGGCGACGGCAGCCCAGCACCTCGCGCAGACCGGTGCCGCAGGCCTGTCGCTGCGGGCCGTCGCCCGCGACCTGGGGCTGGTGTCGTCGGCGCTCTACCGCTACTTCCCGAGCCGCGACGCCCTGCTGACGGCGCTCATCGTCGACGCCTACGACGCCGTCGGCGAGGTCGCCGAGCGGGCCGATGCGGCCGCCCTCGCCGCGGGCGCCGACCCGGGGGCCCGCTGGCTCGAGGTCTGCCGCGCCGTGCGCGGCTGGGCGCGTGCGTCGCCGCACGAGTACGCGCTGGTCTACGGCACGCCCGTCCCCGGCTACAGCGCCCCCCACGACACGGTCGAGGCCGCCGTGCGCCTGAGCCGCGTCATGGCGGCGGTCGTCACGGCTGCCGCGGCCGACGGCAGCCTGCGCCCGCCGCAGCGCCCGCTGCCCGGTCCGACGCTCGTGACCGACGCGGTGGCGGCCGTCGCCGGCGGTGCTCCCCCGCCGCCGTACGAGGACCTGCTCGAGCGCTCCCTCGTCCTGCTGACCGCGCTCATCGGGACGACGAGCTACCTGCAGTTCGGCCACCTGCACCTGGCGCTGGTCGACGACGACGCGTGGTTCGACCGTGCCATGGCCGTCGCCGCCGAGGGCGTCGGGCTCGTCCTGCCGCTCGACTGACGGTCGAGCCGCCCGGGGGGAGTCGTACGGTCTTGGGCATGGACGAGAGCGACCGGACCGCAGCCCACATCGCCGCCGCCGGCAGCCACGACTTCGGCAGCGAGGTGCACGGCGACACCTCCACCGACCGGTGGGCCGGCGCCGGCTACGGCTTCGAGACGCTCGCGATCCACGCCGGCCAGGACCCCGACCCGACGACGGGCGCGGTCATCGTGCCGATCTACCAGACCTCCACCTACGTGCAGTCGGAGGTGGGCAGGCACCAGGGCTACGAGTACTCCCGCAGCGGCAACCCGACGCGCACCGCGCTCGAGACCTGCCTCGCGGCGCTCGAAGGCGGCCGCACCGGCCTGGCGTTCGCGAGCGGCCTGGCCGCCGAGGACTGCCTGCTGCGCACCGTCACCGCCCCGGGCGGCCACGTGGTCATCCCGGACGACGCCTACGGCGGCACCGGGCGGCTGTTCGCCAAGGTGCTCGAGCGGTGGGGCGTCGCGCACACGCCCGTGCCGCTCGACGACCTCGACGCCGTGCGCGCCGCCGTCCGTCCCGGCACGACCTCGCTGCTGTGGTGCGAGACCCCGACCAACCCGCTGCTGGGCATCGCCGACATCGCGGCGCTGGCGCAGATCGCGCACGAGGCCGGCGCCCGGCTCGTCGTCGACAACACCTTCGCGAGCCCCTACCTGCAGCAGCCGCTGGCGCTCGGTGCCGACATCGTCCTGCACTCGACGACGAAGTACCTCGGCGGGCACTCCGACGTCGTCGGCGGGGCGCTCGTCGTGCAGGACGCGACCCTCGGCGAGGAGCTCGCCTACCACCAGAACGCGCTCGGCGGCGTCCCCGGCGCGTTCGACAGCTGGCTGGTGCTGCGCGGCGCGAAGACGCTCGGTGTGCGCATGGACCGCCACTGCGCCAACGCCGAGCGCGTGGTGGCGCTGCTGCAGGCGAGCCCCGAGGTGTCGGCCGTCCTCTACCCGGGCCTGCCGGAGCACCCCGGGCACGAGGTGGCGGCCAAGCAGATGCGCGCGCCCGGCGGCATGGTGAGCTTCCGGCTCGCCGGCGGCGAGGCCGCCGCGCTGGAGGTCTGCAGGCGCACGCGCGTGTTCACCCTGGCCGAGTCGCTCGGCGGCGTCGAGTCGCTCATCGAGCACCCCGGCCGCATGACCCACGCGTCGGTGGCCGGCTCGGCCCTGCAGGTGCCGGACGACCTGGTGCGCCTGTCGGTCGGCATCGAGACCGCCGACGACCTGGTCGCCGACCTCGAGCAGGCCCTGGCGCACCTGTGAGCGGCGCGGGTGGCGACGCCCGGGGGTGACCCGTACGTTCGGCGCGTGGTCGACACGGAGCCCTCGGCGGCACGCGAGCGCCTCGTCCAGCTGCGCGCCGAGATCGGCGCGCTGCACCGGACGGCCGCGCAGGCGACGACCACGGCCCACTGGGCGCAGGGGCGACGGCGCCTGCGCGAAGCGGTGCTCGCCGACGACCCGCAGGTGTTCCTCACCTGGCCGGTCATCCGCGACACGATGCTGGTCGCCGGCGAGCGGCACGCCTACCTGGCGGCCGAGCTGGCGGCGCTGCAGGCGCAGGACGACTGGTCGAGCCGGTGGCGCTCCGCCTGCGAGGACGACGGGACCGGCGCGCCGCCGCCCCTGCCCGGCCTGCCGGGCGGCAGCGGCAACCGGCTGCACCACGCCTACCAGTTCCTGCAGCTCGAGCGGGCCGGCGGCGGGTCGGTGCGGGACTACCGGGGGGTCGTCGAGTTCGGCGGAGGCTACGGAGCGCTGTGCGCGGTCGCGCACCGGCTCGGGTTCACCGGGGACTACCTGCTGTTCGACCTGCCGGAGTGGTCGGCGCTGCAGCGCTGGTACCTCGGGGAGATCGGCCTGCCGGCCGGGGACGGCTCCCGGGTGCGCGTCTCGAGCACCGAGGACGACGTCGTGGCGGCCCGGACCGCCCCGGGCACCCTGTTCGTCGCGATGTGGTCGTTGTCGGAGACGCCGCTGGAGCTGCGGGACCGCGTCCTGCCCGGCGACGACCGGTACGCCGGCTACCTGTTCGGCTACCAGGCGCAGTTCGAGGGCATCGACAACCTCGCCTGGTTCGCGCAGCTCCGGCAGGACCGGCCGGACGTCGAGTGGTCCGGCGGCGAGCCCGAGGAGGGGTCGGGCAACCGCTACCTCGTCGGGCGCCGGCGGGCGTGACGCCGCCGTCCTGGCCGGTCGAGCCCCCGGAGCGGGTCGCCCCGCACCTGCTGCACGCCGCCAGCCGCCGGGAGTTCGCCGGTGCCCGCGTCGACGTCGACGACCCCGTCCTCGCCGCGTCGCTGCGGGAGCAGGACGCCCAGCCGCAGTGGGAGTACGTCTACCGCTGGCCCGAGCGCTGCACCGTCGAGCCGCACCTCGGCTACGTCGTGACGGCCGACGGGCGCCTGGTCCTGGAGTCGCTGCCGTACTGGCGCCACATCGGCCACCCGCCGTCCGAGCCGCCTGCCCGGACGCGGCACGTCCCGTCGCTCGTGTCGCTGCGCGACACCGGCGACGTGAACTACTACCACTTCCTGGACGACGTCCTGGGGCGCCTCGAGCTCTTCGCCCGGATCGGCGTCCCCGACGACGTCCCGCTGCTCGTCAGCGCCGCGCTGGCCGACCGGGCCTACTTCCACGACGCGCTGGCGATGTCGAGCCGGCTGCGGCGTCGGCAGTGGCTCGTGCAGGCGCCCGACGAGGCGGTGGTCGCCGACGAGGTCTGGTTCGGCAAGGCGCTGCCCCACAGCCGGCGCACCCTGTCGGCGGCGGCGGACCTGCTGGAGGCGCCGCCCGCCGACCCGGCGGCCGACCGGCGGATCCTGCTCGTGCGCTCGCCCGCGCTCGTCCGGCACGTGCGCAACGCCGCGGACGTCGAGGCGGTCTGCCTCGACCGGGGCTTCGAGGTCGTCGACACCGACGCGCTCGGCCTGGCCGAGCAGGTGCGCCTGTTCTCGCAGGCCCGGCACGTCGTGGGGCCGCACGGCGCCGGCCTGGTCAACCTGCTGTGGCGGCGCGGAGCGCCGTGCTCCCTGCTCGAGCTCTTCCCCCCGGACGCGTCCCCGGCGCACTACCACTGGCTGTGCACGTCCTTCGGCTACGCCTACGCGGCGCTGCGCGGCTGCGGCGGCTCCACCGCCGGCGGCTTCGACGTCGACCCCGACGCCCTCGCGGTCGCGGTCGACCGGCTCGTCGACGACGCTCGTGCGAGCGCCTGACCCACGGACCCCGCCGTCCCCCCGGACGGCGCACGACCCCCGGCTCCGCGCCGGACGAGGAGGAGCACGTGCCCGACGTCGCCCAGGACCTGCCGGTCCTCGAGGCCGCAGCCGCCGCCTACCGGGCGGCCCTGCCGCCCGGGGAGGTCGAGGAGTTCCCCGTGCGGGGGCTCGACCCGGTCGAGTGCGCGGTGTGGTCGGTGACCCTGCACCCGGAGGCCGGCTCGCCCGGGGCCGGCGGGCACGGCTACGGGCAGACCGAGCAGGAGGCGCGGGTCGGTGCGCTGGGGGAGATGACCGAGGTGACGCGCTCGGCGGCCACCCTCGCGCCGCAGCCGCGGACGACGGCGTCGTACGCCGAGCTGGTCCGGCGGGAGGGGCGCGACCGGGTCGTCGACCCCCGCACGCTGTGCCTGGAGGCCGGCAGCGCCTACGACGACGACCGCCCCCTGTCCTGGTGGCCGATGACGAGGCTGGCCGACGGGAGCAGCGCGTGGGTGCCGGCGGAGTTCGTCGCCTCCACCGACGCGGACGTCCCGGCGGGGCCGCCGGCGCCGGGCTGGCTCACCACGATCATCAGCAACGGGCTCGGCGCCGGAGCCGGAGCGCAGGCGCGGGAGCGTGCCGTCGGGCACGCGCTGCTCGAGCTGCTGCAGCGCGACGGCAACGGGCTGTCGTTCCGGGCCATGGACCGCGGCGTCGTGGTCGACCTCGACGAGCTGGCCGACCCCGGCGTCCGGGCGCTGCTCGACCAGCTCGCGGCCGGTGGCGTCGACGTCGTGGTCAAGCTCGCGTCGACCGACTTCGGCATCTGCGACGTCTACGCCGTCGGGACCGGCGCCGACGAGCACAACCCGGTCATGGCGACCGCGTGCGGCGAGGCGGCCCACCCCGACCGCGAGCGCGCGGTGCGCAAGGCGCTGCTCGAGTTCGTCGCGGCGCGCACCCGCAAGGCCTTCACCCACGGCCCGCTCGACGCCGTCCGGGCTGCCGCGCCGCCCGGCTACCTCGAGCGCTACACGGCGAGCACGCCGCTCGACCGGTCCGCCGAGGAGGACCGCGCCCTCTCGGCGATGCTCGCCTGGACCGACCTGGACGTCTCGGCCCTGCGCGACCTGCTGTCCAGCACGGTGCTGTCGCGCCGGACGTCCGTCGCGCTGTCGGCGCTGCCGACTACGACCGTCGGGGACAGCGCCGACCTGCTCGCCGACGTGTCGGAGCGGCTGCGTGCGGCCGGTCTCGACGTCCTGGTCGCCGACTTCCCGTCGCCGGACGGGTCCGTGCACGCCGTCAAGGCCGTGGTCCCCGGGCTCGAGGTCGAGACGATGAGCTACGGCCGGATCGGCGAGCGGGGAGTGCGGCGCCTGCTCGACCGTGACGACGACCGGGCCGGGATGGTGGCCGTCGGGTCGGCGCCGCCCGCTCCGGGCTGGGCGCCGGTGCACCTCACGGCGGAGGCCCAGGAGCGCCTGGGCGGTCCGGCCTGGCTCGACCGCGAGCGCGTCGACGCGGTCGTCGGGGCCCTCTACCCGCTCTACCGGGAGCCGGGCCGGCACGCCGCGCCCCTGCTGAGGGCCGCCCGCGCGTGAGCGCCCCCGCGCGTGCCCCGGTCGTCGGGGTGGTCGTGCTCGCCTGGGAGTGCGGCGACCTCCTGCTGCGGGCGGTCGAGAGCGCCCTCGGCAGCCGCGGCGTCGAGGTCGACCTGGTCGTGGTCGACAACGGGTCGACGGACGCCGCGACGGCGCACGCCCTCGACGAGGCCGGACGGCGGGGGGCGAGGGTCGAGCGCCTGCCGCACAACACCGGCTTCGCCCGCGGCATGAACACCGGCTACGACCTCGTGCGCGGCGACCCGGTGGTGCTGCTCAACTGCGACGCCGTCCTGCACCCCGACGCGCTCGCCGCGGCGGTGCAGGTGCTGGCCGAGCACCCGGACGTCGGCGTCGTCGCCCCTCACGTCACCAAGCTGGCGCCCATCGGGGAGTGGCGGTTCTGGCTGCACCCCGAGGCCGCGACCGGCTTCGACGGCGGGGTCATCGGCCTCGACGCCCGGGGACGGGTGACCAGCCTCGGCGACACCGGCGGCCCGCGGCAGGAGTCCTTCAAGCCCAACGGCGCCTGCCCCGTCGTGCGTCGCCAGGTGGTGGAGCAGCTGCGCTCGACGTACGGCAGCGGTCCGTTCGACCCGCTGTTCGACACCTACGGCGAGGACGTCGACGCCGCCTGGAAGACCTGGGCCCTGGGGTGGCGGGTCCTCTACGCGCCGGAGGTGCGCGCCGGCCACGTCCGGTCGTACGCCAGCGCGCTCGAGGTCGAGGACAAGCGGGGGCGCCTGCGCACCAACCTGGTCGCCGAGCGCTACGTCAACGCGCTGCGCCACCGGGCGCCCGGTCCTGCCGCGGCGCAGGTGACCGGTGCCGTCGTCGGCGACGTCGCCATGGTCGTGGGGCAGCTGCGCCGGGGGGACCGGCAGGTCGTGACCGACGTGGCGAGGGGGTGGGGACGGGTCGTCCGGGCCCTGCCCGCGCTGGTGCGCTACCGCCGGCGGCACCGGGGGTGGCGGCGGCGCGTCGGCGGCCTCGTCGTCGAGCCGGCCGGCGCGACGCCGGGCTGACGACCGGTCAGCGCCACCCCGCGCTCCGGGCGCGCTCGACGACCGCCGGCAGGACGGCGACGAGCGCGTCGACGTCCGCGCCGGTCGAGCCGTGCCCGAGGCTGAAGCGCAGGGAGGAGCGCGCCTCGTCCTCGGGCACGCCCATCGCCAGCAGGACGTGGGACGGCCGGGGCACGCCGGCCGAGCACGCGCTGCCCGTGGAGACGAGCACCCCTCGTGCGTCCAGGAGCAGGACGAGGGAGTCGCCCTCGCAGCCCGCGAAGGTCAGGTGGGCGTTGCCCGGGAGGCGGTCGACCGGGTCGCCGCGCAACCGGGCGCCGGGGACCGCCTCCTGCACCCGGTGCACGAGCTGGTCCCGCAGGGACCGCAGGCGGACGGCGTGCGCCGGCTGCTGCTCGACCACGGAGGCCGTAGCGACGGCGAAGCCGGCTGCCAGCGCCGGCGACAGCGGACCGGGGCGCAGCCGGTCGGCGGGCGTACGGCCCGCGCCGCCGTGCAGCAGGGACCGGCACGCCACGCCCTCGCGCAGCAGCAGCGCGCCCGTGCCGGGCGGTGCGCCGTACTTGTGGCCGCTCACGGTGAGCGCGTCGACACCCAGTCGCGAGAAGTCGACGGGCAGCTGCCCGACCGCCTGCACCGCGTCGGTGTGCACGCGCGCACCCGCCGCGTGCGCCAGCTCGACGACCTCGTCGAGCGCCTGGACGGTCCCGACCTCGTTGTTGGCGAGCGACAGCGAGACGAGCGCGACGTCGGCCCCCCCACCGGCCAGCGCCGCCCGCACCGTGTCGACGGCCACCCGTCCGACGTCGTCGACCGGCAGGCGCTCCACGCGCGCCTGCGACGCGGCCGCCAGCCAGTCGGCGGCCCCCAGCACCGCCTGGTGCTCGGCGGCACCGACCAGGACGCGCGTCCGAGCCGGGTCCTGCTGCCGCTGGGCCCAGTACAGGCCCTTCACCGCCAGGTTGTCGCCCTCCGTCCCACCGCCGGTCAGGACGACCTCGTCGTGCGCTGCGCCCAGCGCACCGGCGACCGTGGCACGCGCGTGCTCCACGACGGCAGCCGCACGACGTCCGGCGCCGCCGGCCTGCTCGGGACTCCCGACGGTCCCGAGGAGCCCGCACACCACCTCGACGGCCTCCGGCAGGACCGGTGAGCCGGCGGCGTGGTCGAGCAGCACGAGCTCGCCTTGCTGCTGGGGCACCGGGTGACCGTAAGCGAGCAGGCACGACCCCGCACGACGGCCGCGTCCGGCGGCGCCTCGGTGACGGGGCGACGCATACTGCTGCGATGTCCCGGTCTCCCGCGGTCACGGTCGTCCTCGCCACCCGGGACCGCGACTGGGTCCTGCCCCGGGCGCTGGACTGCGTGCTGCGCCAGACGGCCGACGACCTCGAGCTGGTGGTCGTCGACGACGGGTCGGTCGACGGCACCGCTGACCTGCTGCAGCGCGTCGACGACCCGCGGGTGGTGCGGGTCCGGACGCCCGGGGTGGGCTCAGCGGCGGCGCGCAACGCCGGCGTGGCAGCCGGGACGGCGCCGCTGCTGGCCTTCCTCGACGACGACAACACCTGGTCGCCGCAGTTCCTCGAGGTCATGCGCGCCGAGCGCGGCGACGCGGTCCTGGCCTACTGCAGCCAGCACGTCTTCCTGTGCCGGCGTGCCGGGCACGACGGCATCGACGTCCTGCAGCGCTCGGTGCGCAGCACGGCGTACAACCCGGCGGCGTTCGTGCGCGGCTCGTACGTCGACACCTCGTCCCTGCTGCTCACCCGGGCCGTCTTCGACGAGGTCGGCGGCTTCGACGCGACGCTGCGCAGGCTGGTCGACTGGGACCTGGTGGCAGCGGTGGTGACGCGTTACCCGTTCTCGGTCCGCCACGTCGACCAGGTCCTGTGCGACTACTACCTGTTCCTGGCCGCAGGCGGCGCTCCGACGATCACCAACGCGGCGCTCGACGACGCCCAGCTGCTGGCCCACGCGGGCCTCGACGAGCCGGACGAGGACACCGCACGCATCCGGGCGAAGGTCGCCGCGCTCCTCGCGCCGGGGCGCGGCTAGACCCCCGGCTTGAGCACCATCAGCACGATGATGACGGTGAACGCCAGGGCCGCGACGCCGCCTGCTGCCGAGATCCGCCCGGCGTACGACCCGCCGTCGCGGCCCTCGGCGATGGCCTCGCCCGCCGCCCGCTGCGCCGGCACGACGACGGCGAGCAGCAGCGCGACGGCGACGAGCCACAGGGCGTACGACGCGCTCACCCAGGCCTGGCCGAACGACCACTGGTCGCCGACGTCGCCGAGCCCGATCAGCGCCGAGCCGAGCACCACCGTGACGAGGCTGGCCAGGGCGTAGACCCGGGTGGTGCGCGCGTGGTCGCGCAGCGCTCCCGCCTCGCCGGCCCGGGCGGCCCGGGCCGACAGCGGCGTCGCGACGGCGACCGGGCCGATGACGAAGGCCACCGTGATCAGGTGCAGGGCGAGGACGACCGCGTACGCGCCGGAGTAGACCATGGCACCGCAGAGTAGGGGCGCCCGAGGCTAGCGACCCCGTCGGCCGCGGCGGGCCCGCAGGTAGTCGCTGACGACGTACTCGCCGAGCCGGTCGGGGTCGGGGCTGAAGACCCGACCGCCGTTGCGCGCCGCCAGGTGCTCGACGAACTCCACCAGCCGCGGCTCGTCGTCGAGCATGAAGACGTTGATCGTCGCGCCGCGGCGCGTGACCCGCTCGACCTCCGCCATCGTCAGCTCGAGCGTCTCGGGCAGCGGCGGCCAGCAGAACTCGGCGTAGCCGCTGCGGGTCAGGTGGGCCGTCGGCTCGCCGTCGGTGACGACCAGCACGACCGGCTCGCTGTCGGGGTGCTTGCCGAGGTGGCGGCCGGCGAGCACGAGGGCGTGCTGGAAGTTCGTGCCCTGCACCCGCTGGGCGTCGAGGCCGGCGAGCCGCTCCGGCGTGAGCACCTGCGCGTAGTCGCTGAAGCCGATGATCTCGATCGAGTCCTGCGGGTACTTCGTCGTCACCAGCGAGTGCAGGGCGAGCGCCGTCTGCTTGGCGGTGCCCCACGTGCCGCGCAGCTCCATCGAGAACGACAGGTCGACGAGCAGCGCGACGGCGGCCGAGGTGCGGCGCTCGGTCTCGACGACCTCGAAGTCCTCGACGTGCAGGCGCACGCCGGTGTCGGACCGTCCGGCCCGCAGGACCGCGTTGCGGACGGTCCGCACGACGTCGAGCGGCTGCTCGTCGCCGAACTGCCACGCCCGGCTGGCGCCCGTCGTCTCGCCGGCGGCGCCGGCGTCCTGCACGTCGTGGCCGCCGCGGCCACCGGCCTCGAGCTTCGAGAACACCTTGCGCAGCGCGGTGGCGCCGACGCGGCGGACGGCCCGCGGCGACAGCTCGAGCCGGCCCTGCCCGTCACGCACGAGGTAGCCCTGCTCGAGCAGCTCGCGCTCGATCCGGCGCAGCGCGGCGACGTCGTCGACCGCGCCGCGCCCGAGCGCCCGCTGGACCGCAGCCTCGTCGACGTCGTCGAGCGAGGCGCCTGGGTAGTCCTGGCCGAGGGCGGCCTCGAGGTCGTCCAGGTCGGCGAGCTCCTCCAGTGCCGTGGTGGCGTCGCCCATCCCCATGCCCTGCTCGCCGCGCATCCGCTCGCGGCCGCCCCAGGGCAGGTCCGGTCGCGCGTTGCGGAGCAGGTCGCCGAGCTGCGCCATCTGCGCCTGGAGGTCGAGGTCCATGGCGCCCTGCATGAGCTCGCCGAGCTCCTGGCGCTGCTGCGGCGTCAGCGAGTCCATGAGCCGCTGCTGCGCTGCCGCCCGACGGGCGAGGTCGTCGACGAGCTCCTCGAGCGTCTCGGGCGAGCTCGGGAAGAACTCCCCGTGCTCAGCCATGAAGCGGTCGAAGGCCTCCTGCGTGTGCTCGCCCCGGGCGTCGGCCTCGAGCATCGTGTTGAGGTCGGCGAGCATGTCCTTGACCGCCTGCACGTCCTGCGGCGACGCGTTCTGGAGCGCCTGCTTCATGCCTTTGAACTGGCTGTCGAGGACCTCGCGCCGCAGGAGGTCGTCGATCTGCTCGTACGCCTCCCGCGCCTGCGCGCTGCGCCAGTCGTACGGCTTCAGCGCCTGGACGGCCCGGGCGGTGTCGGTCGGCAGCGTGTCGAGCTCGAGCTCGCGCATGCGAGCGGCGTCGGACGGGTCGGGGAACAGCTCGCGACGCTCGGCCTCCAGGGCCTTCTCGAGCAGCTCGCGCACCTCCTGCAGCGTCCCGTCGAGCTGGCCCTTCTGCCGCGCCTGGCGCTGGCGCTTCGCGACCTGGCGGCGCAGGTCGTCGAGGCCCCGCAGACCGTCGGCGCCCTTGCGGAGCAGGTCGCGCAGCGCCTGGCGGGGGCTCGCGCCGTCGAGCACCTGCTCGCCGATCGAGTCGAGCGCGGACGCGACGTCGTACGGCGGCTCCAGGGGGTCGCGGCCGCCGGACCAGGAGCCGTAGCGGTACGCGCGGGCGCTCATCGGCCTCCGTAGACGGTCCGGCCCGCCACCTCGTCCTTGGCCAGGCGCCGGTTGAGGTGCAGCCCTTCGAGCGCGAACTCGAGCGCGGCGGCGGCGAGCCCCGGCGACTCCTGCTCGACACCGAGCCGGCCGAGCAGCGCTCCCAGCCCCGGGACGGTGCCGAGGCGGCCGAGCAGCTCGCCCGCCGGCACCAGGTCGCCCGTCTCGACGGTCGCGCCCTCCTCGAAGCGGCCCTGCAGGCCGCTCAGGTCGGTGCCGGCCAGCAGCGCGCGGAACGCGTCGGCGGTCGCGCGGCGCAGCAGGTGGTGGAGCACCTCGAGCTCGCGGCCCTCCTCGGCCGCCTCGAACTCGACCTTGCCGCGGGAGGCCTCGACGACCGACGGGAGGTCGCACACCCGCGCCACGGCCTGCGCCTCGCCGGTGATCGCCGCCCGGCGGACGGCGGAGGCCGCGACCGTCTCGGCCGCCGCCACAGCGAAGCGGGCGCTGACGCCGGAGCGCTGGTCGACCTGCGGCGACTCGCGCACCAGCCGGGTGTACCGCGCGACGACCTGCAGCAGGTGGTCGGGCACCACGACCTTGGTGCCCGGCCAGTCGAGCTGCGCCTCCTGGCGGACCAGCCGCACCTCGTCGGCGAGCTCGAGCGGGTAGTGCGTGCGCACCTCGGCGCCGAAGCGGTCCTTGAGCGGGGTGATGATGCGCCCGCGGTTGGTGTAGTCCTCGGGGTTGGCGGACGCGACGAGCAGCAGGTCGAGCGGCAGGCGCAGCGTGTAGCCGCGCACCTGGATGTCGCGCTCCTCCAGCACGTTGAGCAGCGAGACCTGGATGCGCTCGGCGAGGTCGGGCAGCTCGTTGACACTGAAGATCCCGCGGTTCGTGCGGGGGACGAGGCCGTAGTGCACCGTCTCGGGGTCGCCCAGGGTGCGGCCCTCGGCCACCTTGATCGGGTCGACGTCGCCGATGAGGTCGCCGACGGAGGTGTCGGGCGTCGCCAGCTTCTCGCCGTAGCGGTCGCTGCGGTGGCGCCAGGCGACCGGCGTCGCGTCGCCGTGGTCGGCGACCTGCCGGTGCCCCCACGGGCTGATGGGCGCGTACGGGTGCTCGTTGAGCTCGGAGCCGGCGAGCACCGGCGTCCACTCGTCGAGCAGGCCGACGAGCGTGCGGATGAGGCGGGTCTTGCCCTGCCCGCGCTCGCCGAGCAGCACCAGGTCGTGGCCGGCGAGCAGCGCCCGCTCGACCTGGGGCAGGACGGTGTCGTCGAAGCCGACGATGCCCGGGAACGCGGTCTCGCCGGCGGCCAGGCGGGCCAGGAGGTTGTCGCGGACCTCGGCCTTGACCGGCTTGAGGACGTGACCGCCGGCACGCAGCTCGCCGAGCGTCGTGGGCGCGGGGCGAGAGGCAGGGACGGGGGGAGAGGCGGGAGCGCTCGTCACCGCCCGACACTACGTCCGGGGAGCGCGACCGGCGAGCGCGGAGCGGGCGCTCGCGCAGGGCCGGCGCCGCCTCGGCTGGCGGCTGCACGACGGGTGTACCAGGGTGGGGACCGGGGCAACGCCGCCCAGACGGTGCAGCGCCCCGGACTTCCGTGGCGACCGGCTTGACCTTCCGGAGGAACGCATGCAGCAGGTCCCCACGTCCACGCGCCGCGTCGGCATGGCCGTCGTCGGCCTCGGCGGAGCGGTGGCGACCACCGCCGTCGCGGGCCTCGAGCTGCTGCGCCTGGGCGCGGTCGGGGCCGAGGGGTTGCCGCTGGCGGACGTCGAGGTCGCCGGGCTGGTGCCGTACGAGGGCCTGCTCGTCGGGGGCTGGGACCTCGACGACAGCGACCTCGCCAAGGCTGCGTCGGTGCACGGCGTGCTCGACCACCGGCAGATCGAGGTGGCCGGGCCCGGGCTCTCGCAGGTGAGGCCGTGGCCGGCCGCCGGTGACGAGGAGTTCTGCCGCAACGTCGTCGGCGGCAACACCGTCGTCGCGCAG
Source organism: uncultured Frankineae bacterium (assembly GCA_902805775.1). GTDB lineage: Bacteria > Actinomycetota > Actinomycetes > Mycobacteriales > SCTD01 > SCTD01. The sequence goes on from CADCUB010000091.1 coordinate 30,367, forward strand.
GGCCGCCGCGCGCAGACCGAGGTCATCCGGGCCGACCTGCGGCGCTTCCGCGAGACGGAGGCGCTCGACGGCTGCGTCGTCGTCAACCTCGCGAGCACCGAGCGCTGGCCCGACCTGACCGCCCCGGCGCTGCAGACGCCGGAGGCCTTCGAGGCCGGCCTCGACGCCGACGACCCCGCGATCAGCCCCGGCATGCTCTACGCCTACGCGGCCGTCATGGAGGACTGCGGCTACGCGAACTTCACCCCGTCGCTGGCCGCCGACGCCCCGGCGCTCGTGACCCTCGCCGAGCAGCGGGGCGTCCCCGTGGCGGGCAAGGACGGCAAGACCGGCCAGACGATGATGAAGACCGTCCTGGCGCCGGCGTTCCGCAGCCGGGCGCTGCGCGTCGAGGGCTGGTACTCGACGAACATCCTGGGCAACCGCGACGGGCTCGCCCTCGACGACCCGGCCTCGCTCGCCAGCAAGATCGGCACGAAGGGCTCGGTGCTCGACAGCATCCTCGGCTACCCGGTCGAGGACCACGTCGTGCGGATCGACTACTACCGCCCCCGCGGTGACCAGAAGGAGGCCTGGGACGCGATCGACCTCGTCGGCTTCCTCGGCCAGCGGATGCAGGTGAAGGTCGACTTCCAGTGCCGCGACTCCATCCTCGCCGCGCCGCTCGCGCTCGAGCTCGCGCGCCTGCTCGACCTCGCCCAGCAGCGGGGGGACGGCGGCGTGCAGGAGCACCTCGGCTGGTTCTTCAAGGCGCCCATGACGCGCGACGGCGCCTCGCCGGAGCACGCCCTGCACCGCCAGGAGCAGGCGCTGCTCACCTGGTTGGCCGGCGCCGCGCTCGCCGAGCCCGGCCCGGCCGTTCCGTCCGCCGACGAGGCCGCCCCGCAGACCCGGGCGTGACACGCACCGCCCTTCCGCCCCTGGCGGGCCTGTCCGACCTCCGGCCTCTGCTGCAGGAGGTCGGCGACGCGAAGCGGGTGCGCACCGCAGCTGCTCCGGGCTCGCTCGCCGAGCAGGCGTTCGGCCGGACCTGGACCCGGCTGGTCGACGGCGAGGAGCCGGAGCGCGTCGCGCTGTCCGAGACCGCCGCCGCCGTGGCGCGGGCCCGGCTGGCCGGCATCGACGCAGCGGTCCTGCAGCGCGCCGGGCTGCGCCCCGACCAGGCGCTCGACGTGCTCCGCCGCGGGTTCGACGACGTGGCCGGCGCGGTCCCGGCGGGCGTGCGGGACCGGCTGCGCGACGCCCTGCCCGACGTCCGGCCCGCCGCGGGCGGTCCGCCCGATCTCGTCACTGCGCTGAACGCCCAGCCGCGGGCCGGTGCGACGGCCCCCGGCCGTCCCCGGCTGATCGTCGAGCCGCCCGAGTCGCACGGCGACCACTGCCTGACCGTCGCGGTCTACGGCGTCCTCGTGGCGCCGCTGGTCGGCGCTGACCCGGTCGTGGCGTTCCTGGTCGGGATCGCCCACCACCTGCACAACGTGACCCTGCCCGACGCCGGCTTCGCGGGGGAGGTGCTGCTCGGCGACCACCTGGGGGCCGTCATCGGCGAGCTCGAGCGGCAGGAGCTCGACCGCCTGCCCCGAGCGCTCGGTGAGCGGTTGCGTGCCGTCCTGCCCCTGCGCGCCGACGCCGTCGCCCCCGAGTCGCAGGCCTTCCACGCGGCCGACGTGCTGGACCGCGTGCTGCAGGTGCACCACCACGCCCGGGCGGCGGCCTTCACCGCCGACCAGGCGCTCGACGACCTGGAGCTCGTGCACGCGGGACCCGTGCAGGGCTTCCACCTCGACGTGCTGCGGTCCGCCGGCCTGTGAGCGCTGCGACCGGAGCGGGCGTCGGAGGTGGCGCTGGAACGGCGCCGGTGCCGGTCGTCGACGGCATCCCGTACGCCCGCGCCGGTCGCGACGAGCTCCGCGTGCGGGTGGCCGCGCTGCTCGACGCCGGCGACGTCGACGGCGCCCGGACCGCGCTGCTGGCCGACGCCGACGACTGGTGGGACGCCGCCCCGCCGCCGGACGAGCAGCTGGCCCGGGTCGCGGACGCGGCCACCCTGCGCGAGGCGATGGACCTGCTCGGCATGGGCCGGGTCGGCGACTACTTCGCCCACCGCTGGTCCGACCCGACCTACCTGGCCGGGCTCGCGCTGCTGCAGCAGCACTGGCCCGCCGAGCGCCCCGTCGTCGAGGTCGCCTGCGGCGCCGGGCACTTCCTGCGCGAGCTGGCGCAGCGCGGGCTGCACGACCTGCTCGGCGTCGACGTCGTCTGGGCCAAGCTGTGGCTGGCCCAGCGCTTCGTCTGCCCGGGCGCGCGCTACGTCTGCGCCGACGTGACGGCGCTGCCCGACCTCGGGGTCACCGCGCCGGCGTACGTGCTGTGCCACGACGCGCTGTACTTCGTGCGCGACAAGGCCGCCGCGGCGCGCTCGATGCGGGCGCTGGCGGGCGAGGGCGGGACGGTCGTGGTCGGCCACGCGCACGTCGCCGACCCGCACGGCGACCCCGTGCCGGCGGCCGAGTACGCCCGCCTGCTGCAGGCAGACCTCGCCTACGACGACGACGAGCTCACCCGGGCGCTGCTCGGCGGCCGGTCGCCGCGCGCCGCGCCGGTCACCTCGCTCGAGGCGTCGGAGGCCGTCGCGCTCGTCACCGGTGACCCCCTGGCGCCCGCCCCGCACGACCTCGGCCAGCCGGTCGGCCCGCTGCGCCTCAACCCGCTCTACGCGCAGGGGGCGCTGGTGTGGCCGAGCGAGCGCTACGCGCAGGAGTACGGCCCGCGCTCCGACTACCTCCCCGTCCGCGCCGAGCCGCTGCCGCCCGACGCCGCCCGGCGCCGGGTGCTCGTCGACCTGCCGGAGCGCTGGTGACCGGCTGGGGCATCGCCGGCTGCGGCTGGGTTGCCCGGGACCACGCGCTGCCCGGGCTGCGCGCGGCAGGCGGCCGGGTCGTCGCGCTGCACGACCGCTCGGCCGACGCGATGGCGCGCATGCCGGTCGACGCCGCGCGGTGCACCGACCTCGACGCCTTCCTCGCGACCCCCGGCCTGGACGCGGTCTACGTCGCCACGCCGAACGCCGCCCACCGGAGGCTCGTCGAGGCGGGCGCGGCGGCGGGCAAGGCGGTGCTGTGCGAGAAGCCGCTGGCGGCCGACCTGCCCGACGCCGAGGCGATCGTCGAGGCCGGTGAGGCCGCCGGCGTGCTCCTCGGGACGGCGTACGACCAGCGCTGGCACCCGGCGCACGTCCGCCTGCGCGGACTGCTGTCCGACCTCGGGACCGTCACCGCCGTGCGCATCGTGTACTGCTGCTGGCTCCCCGCCGACTGGCAGTCACCGACCTCGTCGGCGGACGGCCTCCCGCACGACAACTGGCGCGCCGACCCGGCCGTCGCCGGCGGCGGCGCGGCGCTCGACCTGGCACCGCACGGGCTCGACCTCGTCGGCACGCTGCTCGGCGAGGACGTCGAGGACCTGCACGCTCTCGTGCAGACCCGCGTGCAGGACTACGCCGTCGACGACGGCGCGCTGCTGCACGGACGCACCGCAGGCGGGGTGCTGGTCGACCTGCACGTCGCCTACAACACCCCCGACGCCCTGCCGCGGCGGAGGCTCGAGGTCGTCGGCACGCGGGGGATGGCCGTCGCCGTCGACACCCTCGGCCAGACCGCCGGTGGGACGCTGACCCTGCTGACACCCGACCCCACCGACGTGCCGTTCGGCGACGGCTCGCCCTTCGAGGCGCAGTTCCGCGCCTTCTCGGCCGCCGTCGACGGCGACCGCACGGCCTGGCCCTACGACGCCGAGCGCGACCTGCGCCTGCACCGCCTGCTGCTGGAGGCGCTCACCACATGAAGGACCGCCCATGACCGACCAGGTGACGACCTACGTCCAGCCGCACGCCGAC
>CADCUB010000092.1 GCA_902805775.1 uncultured Frankineae bacterium
CGGCTCGAGGAGCGGTGCGCCCGACTGCTCGCATGCTGGGGCAACAACGACGGCCCGGAGCTGCGCGCCCGGCTGCCCCACACGGCGCGCGCCACCCTCGAGGGGGTGCGCGTCGCCGTCACCCACGAGACCGGTGCCCGCACCGGCCGGGAGGCGCGGGCCGACGCCGCCCACCCCGACACCGACCTGCTCGTGTTCGGCCACAGCCACATCCCCTGGGACACCACCACGCCGGGCGGGCTGCGCCTGCTCAACCCCGGCTCCCCGACCGACCGGCGCCGGCAGCCGACCTGCACCTTCCTGACCGCGGTGCTGTCCGACGGCGCCGTACGGGACGTGCGCCTGCACCCCACCGCCCGCGACCGGTGACGCTGCTCGCGGGCGCCTTCGTCCTGCTCGCGGCGTTCGTCACGGCCACCGTCTCGGGCGTGCTCGGCATGGCCGGCGGGCTGCTGCTCATGGGGGCGCTGCTGCTCGTGCTGCCCGCGACGACCGCGTTCGTCGTGCACGGCCTGCTGCAGCTCGTGAGCAACGGCTGGCGCGGCTGGCTGCACCGGCGGCACGTGCGGTGGCGCATCGTCGGCTGGTACGCGGTCGGGGCGGTGCTCGCCGCCGCGGCCGTGGCGGCCGTCAGCTACGCGCCGTCGACGCCGCTGACCTACCTGTTCCTCGGCCTGGTACCGGCGCTGGTCTGGCTGCCGGAGGGCGTGCTGCGCCTGGACGCCTCGCGCCCGCCGCACGCGGTGGCTGCCGGTCTGGCCGTGACGGCGGTCAACCTCCTCGCCGGGGTCGCCGGCCCGCTGCTCGACGTCTTCTTCGTGCGCGCAGACCTCGGCCGCCACGCCGTCGTGGCCACCAAGGCCGCCACCCAGGTCCTGTCGCACGCCGCCAAGGTCGTGCTCTACGGCGGCCCGCTCCTGGGCGGCGGCAGCACCGGCGGCGGCCTGCCCGTGGGAGTGCTGCTGCTCGCGGTGCCGCTGTCGATGCTCGGCACCGCCGCCGGCGGGCGGCTGCTCGACCGGATGTCCGACGCGTCCTTCCGCTCGGCGACCCGCTGGGTCGTGTCCGGCATCGGGTTGACCTACCTCGTCCAGGCCGCCCGGCTGGCCTGACGCCGTCCGCCCCTAGCCTGGTCGCGTGGCTCTGCACCCCATCTGCACCGACCTCGACCTCGAGCTGTCGCAGCTCGACGTGCCGGGCGGCCCGCTCGCCGTCCTGCGTGCCGCGCCGGCCGTCCCCGCCCGGTCGACCGTCCTGCTCGTGCCCGGCCTGACCGGCAGCAAGGAGGACTTCCGGCTCGTCGCGGAGCCGCTGGTCGAGGCCGGCCACCCGGTCGTCCTGCTCGACCAGCGCGGCCAGCACCAGTCCCCCGGCCGCGAGGAGCTCGCGGCGTACGCCGTCGACGCCCTGGGCCAGGACCTGCTCGCGGTCGTCGACGAGCTGCGCGAGGGCCCCGTCCACCTCGTCGGCCACAGCTTCGGCGGCCTGGTCTCGCGCGCCGCGGTGCTCCAGCGGCCGGAGGCGTTCCGGTCGCTGACCCTCATGGGCTCCGGCCCGGCCGGCCTGACCGGTCCGCGCACGGCCGTCCTCGGACCGCTGCGCGAGCTCGCCGCGCAGGGCATCGCCGCCGTCGTCGAGGTCATGGACCACCTCAACGCCGTCGACGAGAAGTTCCTGGCGCTCGACGCCTCGACGCAGTGCTTCCTGCGCGACCGGATGCTGGCCAGCAGCCCCCGCGCGCTGATCGGCATGTCCGACGCGATCGAGAGCGAGCCCGACCGCGTCGCAGAGCTGCGCGCCACCGGCCTGCCCGTGCTGGTCGTCCACGGCGAGAGCGACGACGCGTGGACGCCGGCGCAGCAGCGCGACATGGCCGAGCGCCTCGGTGCGTCGTACGTCGTCGTCCCCGACGCCGTGCACTCGCCGGCCGTCGAGCAGCCCGCCGCGACCGCCCGGGCGATGCTCGCCTTCTTCCCCGAGCCGGCGGCCGACGCCGCGGCCTAGGAGCCCGGCCCGTCGGAGACCTGCACCACCTCGAAGGCCCAGATCGTCGACCCGGTCGCCGCCGGACGGGCGCCCTCCGGCCGGCCGCTCGCCTGCGCGTGCCCGGCGCCGAACGACTGCGACGACCGCCAGGCCGCGAAGTCCTCCTGGCTGCGCCAGCGGGTGTAGACGAGGTAGTCCGACGTCCCCTCGAGCGGCCGCAGCAGCTCGAAGTGCTCGAAGCCCGGTGCGCTGTCGACCGCCCCCTGGCGGGCGGCGAAGCGCTCCTCCAGCGTGCTGCCGGCGCCCTCCGGGACGGTCAGGACGTTGATCGCGACGTACGAGATGGCTCCTCCTCGGGACGGTCCGGCGGCAGCAGCCTCCCGCACCCGGCGCCCTCCCGCCCGCCCGAGGTGTGCCGGGCGGGCCGCCGTGCGAGCCTGACGGCGATGAGCGCGCAGACCGACGCCGCCGACCCGACGGCCCCTGACCCCGGCCTCTACGGTCCCGACAGCGTCACCTGGCGGGTGCACGCCGACCCGTCGATGGCCCTGGCCGGGCTGCGCGCGCTGCTGCTGCAGGCGGTGCACCCGCTGGCGATGGCCGGCGTGGTGCAGCACAGCGACTTCCGCGAGGACCCCTGGGGGCGCCTGTTCCGCACGGCGGAGTACGTCGGCGTCACGACGTACGGGACGACCGCGCAGGCGCGCCGGGCCGGGGCACGGGTGCGCGGGATCCACCGCAAGCTGGCCGGCATCGAGCCCGAGAGCGGCACCGCCTACCGGGTCGACGACCCCGACCTGCTGCGCTGGGTGCACTGCGTGGAGGTCGAGTCGTTCCTGTCGACCGCGGTCCGCTGCGGCCTGCGGCTGTCGGACGCCGAGCGCGACCGCTACTACGTCGAGCAGCTCACCGGGGCCGAGCTCGTGGGGCTGGACCCCGCGACGGTGCCGGCCTCGGTCGGGCAGATGGCGGCGTACTTCCGCGACGTGCAGCCCTCGCTGCGCGTCACGGCCGGCGCGAGGGAGGCCGCCCGCTTCGTGCTCTGGCCGCCGATGCCCGCGCTGGTGGCGCTCGGCACGCCCGCCCGGCCCGCGTGGGTGGCCCTGGGCACCGCCGCCTTCGCCATGCTGCCCCGCTGGGCCCGCCGGCTGTACTCCCTGCCCGGCCTGCCGACGACCGACCTCGCGGCGACCGCCGCCGGGCTGGCCTTCCGGAGCGGCCTGCTGGTCGTCCCGGACGCCCTGCGGGCCGGACCCCACCTCAAGGACGCCCGCCGCCGGCTGGAAGTCGCTGGCGAGCTCCCCTGACGGCTGGCACATTGCGCCCATGAGCCACCCGACAGCCGGGGACCTCGTCGAGCGCCCGGCGACCCGTGACGACCTGCCGGCCGTCGTCGACCTCTACTGCGCGTACGAGGCCGAGGTGCGCGGCGCACCCGACACCGACCCCTCCGACGTGCTGCGCGACTGGGACGAGCCGGGCTTCGACCTCGCCACGGGCACCCGCGTGCTGGAGCTGGGCGGGCGCGTCGTCGGGTACGCCGTGCTCAACCCCCCGGAGGCCGACACGGCCGTCGACCTGCGGCTGCGCCCGCTCGGGCTCGAGGACCGCCTGCTCGCCTGGCTCGAGGGGCAGGGGACGGCGCTGGAGCACTACGCCGCCGACACCGACCCGCCGCTGTCCGACGTGCTGTCGGCCCGCGGCTGGACGCCGGCCCGGCGCTTCTGGCGCATGCGCCGCGAGCTCGACCAGACCAGCCCCGAGCCGGCCTGGCCCCCGGGTGTGCTGGTCCACGACCTCGTCCGTCCGGACGACGAGCGGCCGGTGCACGCGCTGGTCACGACGGCGTTCGCGGAGATCGGCGGCCAGTCCGAGCGCAGCTTCGAGACGTGGGCGGCCTTCCTGCTCGACACCTCCTCCTTCGACCCCGCGCTGTGCCTGGTCGCCACCGACGAGGGCACGGTCGTGGGGGCGGCCCTGTCGCAGGCGACCAGCGACTACGGCTTCGTGCGCCAGCTCGCCGTGGCGCCCTCCCACCGCGGCCGCGGACTGGCCCTCGCGCTGCTGCACGAGTGCTTCCGGCGGCACCGCGACCGGGGCCTGCCCGCGACCGTCCTCGGCGTCGACGCCGGCAACCCGACGGGCGCCCTCGAGCTGTACGAGAAGGCGGGCATGCGCGTGGTGGAGCAGTTCACACGCTGGGACCGCCCCGCGCCGGACTGACCGGTCGCGTCCCCGGGCAGGAAGCCCCTCGTGGCAGAGGCGCAGCTGACCGGTCTGGCCGGCGTGGCCACCGACGTGATGGACGCCCTCGGCGAGGTCGGCGTCGGCGTGCTCGTGCTGGCCGAGAACGTCTTCCCGCCCATCCCGAGCGAGGTCGTGCTCCCCCTCGCCGGCTACCTCGCCTCCCGCGACCGGATGGACCTCGGCCTGGTCGTGCTCGCCGCGACCGTCGGCTCCGTCCTCGGTGCGATGCTGCTGTACGAGGTCGGCACCCGTACGGGCAGCGGCCGCCTGCGCCGCCTGGTCGACCGGATGCCCCTGCTGGAGGCCGAGGACTTCGACCGGGCGGAGTCGTGGTTCGAACGGCACGGGCAGCTGTCGGTGCTCATCGGCCGCTGCATCCCGGTGGTCCGCAGCCTCATCTCGCTGCCCGCCGGGGTCGCCGACATGCCGCGCTGGCGGTTCATCGTCCTGACCGCGATCGGCAGCGGCGTCTGGAACGCCGTCTTCGTCGGCGGCGGCTACGCCCTCGGCGCGCAGTTCGACCAGGTCGAGCGCTACAGCGCCTGGCTGAACCGCGCGGTGTACGCCGCGATCGTCGTGCTGCTCGTGCTCGGCCTGCGGCGGGCCCTGCGCCGACGCGCCGGTGGGCGGGCGGGCTAGTCCACCGGAGCCAGGGTGCCGGCGGTGGGCGCGCGAGCGTCCTCCCGTACGGCCGGCAGGCGGACCCGGAGCCGGGCCCCGCCCGCCGGCGCCTGCTCCACCGTGACGGTGCCGCCGCAGGCCCCGACCAGCTCGCGCACGATGGCGAGCCCGAGGCCGGTGCCGCCGGCGTCCCGCGTGCGCGGCCGGTCGAGCCGGTGGAAGCGGTCGAAGACCCGCTCGCGCTCCCCGTCCGGGATCCCGGGGCCGTCGTCGTCGACGAGCAGCTCCACCGGATCACCCGGCCGCACCGTGACCGTCACCCGCGATGCGGCATGGCGGCGCGCGTTGTCGACCAGGTTGCGGACCACGCGCCCCAGCCCGTCTCGGTCCGCACGCACCCTCGCATGTGCGAGGTCGAGCACGACCTCGGACTGCCCGCCGGTCCCCGGCGCCGGGCCGTCCAGCAGCTCGCGGACGACCTCCGCGAGGTCGACGGCCTCGGTCCGCCGCGGCACGCCGGCGTCGAGCCGGGCGAGCAGCAGCAGGTCGTCGACCAGGCGCCCCATCCGCAGGACCTCCTCGTGCGCGACGCGCAGCGACGGCTCCGGCCCGGCCGGGTCCGGGTGGACCAGCGCGACCTCCAGCACGGTCCGCAGCGCCGCGATCGGGCTGCGCAGCTCGTGGGCGGCGTCCGCGACGAAGCCGCGCTGCCGGGCACTGCCGGCCTCGAGCCGGTCGAGCATGCCGTTCAGGGTCTCGGCCAGCCGCCGCACCTCGTCCTGCGCCGTCGGCACCGGCAGCCGCCGCGAGGGGTCGGCCGCCGTGACGGCCTCCGCCCCCGCCCGCAGCTGCTCGACCGGGCGCAGCGCGCTGCCGACGGTCGCCCACACCCCCGCCGCCGCCCCGAGCAGCAGCAGCGGCAGGCCGACGAGCAGCGCGGCCCGCACCAGCCGCAGCGGGTCGTCGACGGTCGACACGGAGGTGGCGGCCAGCACGACCGGTCCGCGGTCGGTCCGCCGCACCAGCACCCGCAGGGCGTCGCCGTAGCCGACCCGGCTGCCGTCGACCAGGACCGCCTCCCCGTGCTCGAGCGCCGCGTCGACCTCGTCCCGGGACAGCAACGCCACCGCGCGGCTCGCGCCCGTGGAGGCGGCCAGCACGGCGCCGTCCTCGTCGATCACCTGCACGAGCACCGTCGGGTCGGTGCCGGGGAGCCGCGACGGCAGCCGGCCCTCGACGACCAGGCGCTCGACCTCGTCGACGCGGGCGGCCGCGCGCTCGTCGCCCGCACCCGTCAGGCCGGCACGCAGGACCGTGACCAGCAGCACCGCGCCGGCGACCAGGGCGAGGGCCACCACGGCGCCGGCCAGCAGCGTGACGCGCGTCTGCAGCCCGGTGCTCCGCCACCGGCGCCGCAGTCCGGTCAGCACGCGTCTCAGCCCTCGGGGACGAGCCGGTAGCCGGCGCCGCGCACCGTCTGCAGCGAGCTGCGGCCGAACGGCACGTCGACCTTGCGGCGCAGGTAGCCGACGTACACCTCGACCAGGTTGAGGTCGACGTCGAGGTGGGCGTCCCAGACGTGGGCGAGCAGCTCGCTCTTGGAGACCACCTCGCCCGAGCGGCGCAGCAGGTACTCCAGCAGCGAGAACTCGCGCGCGGTCAGCTCCACCTCCACCCCCGAGCGGACGACCCGCCGGCGAGCCGGGTCGAGCGACAGGTCGCCGGCCGTCAGGACTGCCGGCCGCTGCGGCGCCCCCCGGCGCAGCAGGGCGCGCAGCCGGGCGACGAGCACGACGAAGGAGAACGGCTTGGTGAGGTAGTCGTCGGCGCCGACGTCGAGCGCATCGGCCTCGTCGTGCTCCCCGTCCTTGGCGGTCAGCATGAGCACCGGCACCCAGCTGCCCTCGGCACGCAGCGCCTGCACCACCCGGTAGCCCGACTGCCCGGGCAGCATCACGTCGAGGACGACCGCGTCGTAGTCGCCGGTCCTCGCCCGCGCCAGCCCGTCCAGGCCGTCCTCGCTGAGGTCGACCGCGAAGCCCTCGGCGCGCAGCCCGCGCTGCAGGGCGGCGGCCAGCGACCGCTCGTCCTCCACCACCAGGATGCGCACGTCAGGCAGCATGCCCGACCCCGGCACCCAGGGGTGCGCCGTCCTCAGGCGGCTCTCAGGTCGGCCGACGCACACTGGTCGCGTCCGCCCCGTACGACTCCGCTCCGCCGAGCACGAGGTGCCTGCGATGGTCTCCCCCGCCCTGTCCCGCCGCCTGCGCTGGTCCGCCCCCGCCGTCGCCCTCGGCGTCGTGGCCGCCGGGCTCACCGTCCCCCGTCTCGCCGACGCGGCCGATGCCGCGGCGGCTCTCCCGCCCCGCACCGCCGCCGAGCTGCTCGCGGCCGTGTCGACCGCCGAGGTCGACGGGCTGTCGGGCACCGTCGTGGCGACCAGCCGGCTCGGCCTGCCCGAGCTGCCGTCCAGCGGGGGCGGCAGCGCCGTCTCGCTGCCCGACCTGCTGTCCGGCTCGACCACCGCCCGGGTGTGGAAGGCCGGCGACGAGCGCTCGCGCATCGCCGTGGACGCCGACTGGGCCGAGTACGACGTCGTGCGCGACGGGCGTGACGTCTGGACCTACGACAGCGCGAGCGAGGACGTCACCCACCTGGTCCTGCCCGAGCGCTCGTCGCAGGACGAGCCGGCGCCCGCGCCGAGCGGGGCGCCGACGCCGGAGGCGCTCGCCGAGGCCCTGCTGTCGGCCGTCGAGCCGACCACGACCGTCACCGTCGGCCGCGCGGAGGAGGTGGCCGGCCGGCCGGCGTACGAGCTGGTGCTCGAGCCCCGGGACGACCGGACCCTCATCGAGACGGTGCGCATCGCCGTCGACGGCGAGACCTCCGTCCCGCTGCGGGTGCGCGTCTACGGCGACGACCAGCCGGAGCCGGCCGCCGAGGTGACCTTCACCGACGTCGACTTCGAGGTGCCCGACGCACAGGCGCTGGCCTTCCAGCCGCCGGCCGGGTCGACGGTCACCGAGCGCTCCCTGGAGGACCTCGCGGGCAGCCGTCCCGACCCGTCCGCCCCCTCGACGCGCAGCGGGACCCCGCCGACCGTCCTGGGCACGGGCTGGTCGACGGTGGTCGAGATGCGTGACGTCGAGCTGCCCGAGCAGGCCGCGGGCATGCTCACCTCCCTGTCGACGCCGGCCGAGGGCGGCCGTGCGATCTCCAGCGCGCTGCTGTCGGTGCTGGTGCTCGACGACGGCCGGGTCCTCGCGGGCGCCGTGCCGGTGGACCGGCTGGAAGAGCTGGCCCGCCGGTGACGGCGGCGCTCGCGGCGCCGGCGAGTGCCCCCGCCGCGCTGGCCGTCGACGCGGCCGTACGCACCTCCGGCCTCACCAAGCGCTTCCGGAGCGGCCAGGTCGCGGTCGACGACCTCGAGCTGGTGGTGCCGCGAGGCAGCGTGACGGGCTTCCTCGGACCCAACGGGTCGGGCAAGACCACGACGATCCGGATGCTGCTCGGGCTCGTGACCCCCACCGACGGCCAGGTGGAGCTGCTCGGCGAGCCGATCCCGCAGGCGAGCGCGCACGTGCTGCCCCGGGTCGGGGCGCTGGTGGAGGGCCCGGCCTTCCACCCCTACCTGTCCGGCCGCGCCAACCTCGTGCGCCTGGACGCCGCCGACCTGACGGTCGACCGGCGCACCAGCCGGGCCCGCATCGACGCGGCGCTCGAGCGGGTGGGGCTGACCGCGGCCGCGACCAAGCGCTACCGCACCTACTCCCTGGGCATGAAGCAGCGGCTGGGGCTCGCGGCGGCGCTGCTGCGGCCGCGGGAGCTGTTCGTGCTCGACGAGCCCACCAACGGCCTGGACCCGCAGGGCACCCGCGAGGTCCGCACGCTGGTCCGCGAGCTCGCCGCCGACGGCTGCACCGTGCTCGTGTCGTCGCACCTGCTCGCCGAGATCGAGCAGATCTGCGACCGGGTGACGGTCATGCGCGCCGGCCGCGTCGTGGCGGCGGGCACCCTGCAGGAGCTCGCCGTGCTCGCCCGCCCCTCGATCGTCGTCGAGACGCCGGCGCTGGAGGCCGCGGCGACCGTGCTGCGCCGGCTGGGCGCGCCCTCGGCCGTGGCCGACCCCGACGGCACGCGCGTGTCGGCCGACCTGCCCGACGTCGCCGTCGAGGACGTCACCCGCGCGCTGGTCCACGCCGACGTCCCGGTGCGGGGCATCGGCCGCGCCGGCCGTTCGCTGGAGGACCTGTTCGTCGAGCTGACCGGGGAGGGCTTCGATGTCGTCGGCTGAGGCTCCTGCCCTCGTGCGCACCGCGCCGTCCCCCACAACGCGGCGGAACGTCCCCTCCTCGCGACTGCTGCGCTCGGAGCTGCGCCTGCTGTTCGGGCGGCGCCGCAACCAGGCGCTGCTGGTGGTGCTCGCCCTGCTGCCGGTCCTGATCGGCATCGCCGTGCGGGTCTCGAACGGCCCGTCCGAGCCCGGCGAGGGCCCGCCCTTCCTCGAGCGGGTGAGCGGCAACGGCCTGTTCCTGGCCTTCACCGGCCTGGCGGCGGTGGTGCCGTTCTTCCTGCCGCTGACCGTGGGGGTCGTGTCGGGCGACGCGGTCGCCGGCGAGGCGCAGACGGGCACCCTGCGCTACCTGCTGACGGTGCCGGTCTCGCGCACCCGGCTGCTGCTGGTGAAGTACGGCGGCCTGCTGGCGTTCGTCCTCACCTCCGCGCTGCTGGTCGCCGCCGTCGGGCTCGTGGTCGGCTGGGTGCTCTTCCCGACCGGTGACGTCACGCTGCTGTCCGGCACCACGATCTCGGCGCTCGAGGCGGTGTGGCGGGCGGTGCTGGTGGCGCTGTACGTCACGGTGTCACTGGCTGGGCTCGCCGCGCTCGGGCTGGCCGTCTCCACGTTCACCGAGGTGCCGGTCGCCGCGATGGCCACCACGGTGGTGCTCGCGATCAGCAGCCAGATCTTCGGCGCCATCCCGCAGCTCGACTGGCTGCACCCGTTCCTGTTCACCGACCAGTGGCTGGCGTTCGGCGACCTGCTGCGCGACCCGGTGCCGACCGGCGCCATGGTCGACGGGCTGGTGCTGCAGGCAGCCTGGATCACCGTCGCGCTCGCCGTCGCCTGGAGCCGCTTCACCACTCGCGACATCACCAGCTGACGGCGCTCCGCTCCCCCAGGCGCGGTTCAGGAGCTTTCCGACAGGCGTCCCCAGGTGGCCGGTGGATCGCGCCCCCGGTGTCGTGGAGCGCCCTCCTGTGCCGGTCGGCCGCGCATCCCGGATCGCGCTCCTCGG
>CADCUB010000093.1 GCA_902805775.1 uncultured Frankineae bacterium
GGGCGGCGACGACCGGCGCCGGGCCGATCCCGGCGAGCAGGTCGGTGGAGCGGGAGCCCAGCACCGGCGGCACGGCCAGGCCGCCGCGGACCGCGAGGCAGGTGCGCAGACCGGTCGCCGGGGGCCCGAGCCGCAGCGTGGCACCGTCCGGCAGCAGGGTCGGCGCGAGGTGCGGCCAGCCGCCCGCGCAGCGCGCCCCGGTGGTGACGACCACGAGGTCGCCGCGGGCGCGGGCGACGAGCCCGCCGAAGGTCACCTCGAGCACCGCCTCGCCGACGGGGTTGCCCACGAGCCGGTTGGCCAGGGCGTACGACCGCCGGTCCGCGGCGCCGGAGCGCCCGATGCCCAGCGCCCCGCGTCCGGGCCGTCCGGCGTCCTGCACCGTCGTGAGCGGACCGGGGGAGAGCACCTCGAGGTGCCGCCGGACGCTCACGGGCCGACGTCGACGAAGCGCACGCGGGTGCCGGCGGCGAGCAGCGCGGGCGGCTCGCGGTCGAGGTCGAGCACCGCCAGCGCGGTGCGCCCGACGAGCTGCCAGCCGCCGGGGGACGCCCGCGGGTAGACGCCGGCGTACGGCCCCGCGAGCGCGACGGCGCCGGGCGGCACGCGCGTGCGGGGGACCGGTCGCCGGGCGACCTCGTAGGGCCAGTCGGGGGCGGTGAGGTAGCCGAAGCCCGGCGCGAAGCCGCAGAAGGCCACCGTCCAGGACGCCCGCGTGTGCCCGGCGACGAGCGCGTCGGCGGTCGTGCCGAGGGCCGCCGCGGTGGCCGCCAGGTCGTCGCCGTCGTAGACGACCGGCACCTCGACCAGCGGTCCGCGGCTGCGCCGGCCGGGCCGCACGGGGGTGCGCCGCAGCGCGTCCTCCAGGGCGGCCAGCGTCGTGCGGGAGGGGTCGCAGACGACCAGGACCGTGCGTGCCGCGGGCACCACGTCGACCACGCCGGTCGGTGGCGCGGCCGTGAGGGCGTCGTGCAGCGCCCGCACCTGATCGAGGTCGTCGAGCTCCACCAGCAGCGCGGTGGTCCCGCTGGGCAGGACGCGCACTACGGCGGCGCGAAGGCGGCCAGCGGCACGCCGGCGTCGGTCAGCGCTGCCCGGACGCGGCGGGCCAGCTCGACGGCGCCCGGGGTGTCGCCGTGCACGCACAGCGAGTCCGGCGACAGGTGCAGCAGGCCGCCCTCGGCGTCGGGCACGGGCTGCCCGGTCGCGATCGCGACGCATCTGTCGACGACCTCGTCGGCGTCGGTGAGCACGGCGCCCGGCCGGCTCCGGGGCACCAGCGTGCCGTCAGGGGCGTACGCCCGGTCGGCGAAGGCCTCCACGGCGATGGGCAGGCCGGCCTCCGCGGCCCGGCGCAGCAGGACCGAGCCGGGCAGGCAGAGCAGCGGCAGGGCGGGGTCGTGCTCACGCACCGCCCGCACGACGGCCGCGGCCTGCGCCTCGTGCCGGACGACCGCGTTGTAGAGCGCACCGTGCGGCTTGACGTAGCGGACCCGGGAGCCGGCGACCCGGGCGAACGCCTGCAGCGCGCCCAGCTGGTAGAGCACGTCCTGCGTCAGCACCTCGGGCTCGACGTCGATGAACCGCCGCCCGAAGCCGGGCAGGTCCCGGTAGCCGACCTGCGCACCGATGGCCACGCCGAGCGCCGCCGCGCGGTCGCAGACCCGGCGCATCGTGGCGGCGTCACCGGCGTGGAAGCCGCAGGCGACGTTGGCGCTGGTGACGACCGCGAGCAGGGCGTCGTCGTCGCCGAGCGTCCACCGGCCGAAGCCCTCACCCAGGTCGCAGTTGAGGTCCACCGTTCCCGGCTCCTCCCTCGCGTCGGTCGGGCCGCGAGGCGGGGCGGCCCGGCGGGGCTACCAGGCGTAGGCCTCCGGAGCCGGCCCGCCGGGGCCGGGGAAGATCTCGTCGAGCCGGGCCAGCGCCGCCTCGTCGAGCTCGATCTCGGTCGCCCGCAGAGCGCCCTGCAGCTGCTCGAGGGTGCGCGGCCCGATGATCGGTGCGGTCACCGCGGGCTGGTGCAGCAGCCAGGCCAGGCCGACGTTCGCCGGGTCCTCGCCGAGCTCGTCGCAGAACGCCTCGTACGCCTCGACCGCAGGGCGGTGGCGCTCGAGCTTCTCGACCTGGGCCGGGTCGGCCGAGCGGCCCTCCCGCGCCTTGCGCAGGACCCCGCCGAGCAGCCCCTGCTCCAGCGGCGACCACGGGATGAGCCCGATCCCGTACGCCTCGCAGGCCGGGACGACCTCGAGCTCGACCGTGCGCTGCAGCAGGTTGTAGTAGCTCTGCTCGCTCACCAGCCCGACGCTCCCGCGCGCGGCCGCCCGCTCGTTGCCCTGGGCGAGCGCCCAGCCGGGGAAGTTGCTGGAGCCGACGTAGAGGATCTTGCCGGCCTGCTTGAGGACGTCGAAGGCCTCCCAGAGCTCCTCCCACGGCGTCGACCGGTCGATGTGGTGCATCTGGTACAGGTCGATGTAGTCGGTCTGCATCCGTCGCAGCGAGGCGTCGCACTGCCGGCGGATGGCCAGCGCCGACAGGCCCGTCTCGTTGGGGGTGTCGCCCATGGAGCCGTAGAGCTTGGTGGCCAGCACGGTGCCCTCGCGGCGCCCGCCGCCCTGGGCGAACCAGCTGCCGAGGATCGTCTCGGTCCAGCCCTCGCCCTTGCGCCAGCCGTAGACGTTGGCGGTGTCGACGAAGCCCACGCCTGCCTCGGCGGCAGCGTCGAGGATGGCGTGGCTGTCGGCCTCGCTGGTCTGCGGACCGAAGTTCATGGTCCCGAGGCACAGCGGGGACACGCGCAGGCCGGTGCGGCCGAGGTGCACGGGGGTCAGGCCGGTCGACGTCATGCCGGCAACCTAGCCGAGCCCGACCTCAGGGCAGGTCCAGCCCCGCGTCGGACGCCAGCGCCTCGAACGTCGTCGCGTCCGGGCCCAGTGCCGCGAACTGGCCGAACCAGATCTGCCGGCCGGGCGGCGTCAGGACAGCGTCGTGGACCGGGAACGCCAGTCGCGGCGCGACGGCCCGCAGCAGCCCCACCGCCTCGGTGAGCTTCAGCCACGGTGCGGCGGTGGGCAGGCCGAGCACCTCGACGTCGGCGTCCGGCACGGTCAGGGCGTCCCCCGGGGTGAAGAACCGCCCGCCGACGAGGTAGCCGACGTTGGGGATGCGGGGGATGTCGTCGTGGATGACGGCGTGCGTGCTGCCGTGCACCTCCACCCGCACGCCGGGGTCGAGCACGTCACCGTGCCGCACGACGGTGGGGGACAGGTCGCCGAGCTGACCCGCGCTGCCCTCGTCGACGTGCAGCCGCGCGTCGGGGTTGTCCGTGAGCAGGGTGCGCAGGCGCCCGACGTCGAGGTGGTCGGGATGGGCGTGCGTCACCAGGACCGCCGTCAGCCCGCGGAGCTGCTCGAACCCGCTGCTGAACACACCCGGGTCGAGCAGGACGCGCGCGTCGTCCTGCTCGACGAGCAGGCAGCTGTGGCCGTACCGCGTGATCCGCATGCGGCTCACCTTCCCCCGCGTGGCCCGGCCGCACCGGTGGGCTCAGGACGGCTGGGCGGCCAGACCGCCCTCCGCCACCTGGACGTCCTGCTGCGGCCTACGCGCTCTGGGCCTCGAGCACGCGGGGCTGCTCGTGCACCTGCGGGGTCGGCTGCGGCACCGGGTCGAGGCCGCGCGAGATGCACTTGCCCAGGAACACCGACACCGGGACGGTGAGCAGGAGCCAGCACAGGACGACGACTGCGAACGTGACCATCGGATCTCCTCGGATCAGGGGGGACTCCACCGATCGGCAGCCCGCCCGCCCGGACTTGAGCCCGGCGCGCGTGGATCACCCGTCCGGGTGCACCGCCTCCGGCCGGGCGCAGCGCTCAGTCCTGGTCCGGGTCGGCAGCTGCACCGGTGAGCCAGCGGCGGTAGAGCGCGGCGCTGTCGGCGACGACCTGCCGCGCGTCCGCCGGCACGTCGGAGCCGGTCCAGGCGCCGTGCAGGCGGTCGTAGGCGAGGGGGTCGAGGGCGGTCAGCAGCCGGTCGAGGTAGCGCTCGGGCAGCGGCAGCAGCATCGGGTAGCTGCGCATGAACGACACCCGGCGGCCGCCGGGCAGCACCATCAGCGTGTCACCGACGAGCAGGGCGCCGCGTCCGCCGGCGGCTGCGGCGACGTGCAGCACCGCGCTGCCCGCGAAGTGCCCGCCGCAGCGCACCAGGGTCACGCCGGGCGCGAGCTCCAGGACGTCCTCGACCTCGCGCACGGCCGCCCCCGGCCGCAGCACCCACCGGGCGTCACGACGCGGGACCCACATCGGTGCGCCGGCTCCCTGGGCGTCCGGGAAGCGCGCGCTCCACTCGGCCAGCACCCCGCACAGGTGGGGGTGGCTGCGGGCGATGCCGAGCAGCCCGCCCCGCTGCTGCACGAAGGCGACGGCCCCGTCGTCGAGGTAGCCCGGCGGGTCCCACAGCACACCGCCGGCGGGCGTGTCGACGAGCAGCCCCCGGTGGCCGATGCCGAGAGACGGCGTGACCACCAGCTCGTGCAGCCCGGGCTCCACCTCGCGCCAGGACGTGCGGGTGCCCTCCGCGGCCAGCTCCGCCAGGGTCGTCCACTCCTGACCGGACGCGGGGACGTACTGCCGGTCGTCCTCGCAGATCCGGCACCGGTCCGGGGGCTGCGGGGTGGGCGGGTACTGGTTGGCGCAGGTGCGGCAGATCCAGGCGGCGGTGCGGTCGGCCATCGGTCCTCCGGCGTCGTGACGGGCGGTTCCTCAGCCGGCACCGGCGGGAGGCGGGTGCTGTCCGGCCAGCCAGCGCAGCGCGAGCAGGTACCCCTCGACGCCCAGGCCGGCGACGACCCCCGACGCGACGCCCGAGACGTGGGAGTGCGCCCGGAACGGCTCGCGGGCGTGCACGTTCGAGATGTGCACCTCGACCAGCGGGGCCGTGCGCATCGCACAGGCGTCGCGCAGGGCCACGGAGGTGTGCGACCAGGCTGCGGGGTTGAGCACCACCGGCACCGACCGGTCGGCGGCCTCGTGCAGCCAGCCGAGCAGCTCGTGCTCGGCGTCGGTCTGCCGCACCTCCACCTGCAGCCCGAGCTCGGCGCCGGCGCGGCGGCACAGCTCGACGAGCTCGGCGTACGTCGTGTGCCCGTACGTCTCCGGTTCGCGGGTGCCCAGGCGGCCCAGGTTGGCGCCGTTCAGCACGAGCACCTGCACGTCGGCTCCCGTCGTCGTGGCCGCTCCGGTGCCGGGCGTCCGGTCGGGGCACCGTAGCGGCAGCGGGGCGAGGCGGCAGCGACCGCTGCCCGGACGGCCGTTGCAGGACTGGTCCAGGACGGGCTGGTGCGGCGGGTCGCGCGCTCCCCGCCGGTTCGGGCACGGGCGGTAGGCGCCGCGGACGTCAGGGCGCGAGCGTCAGGACCCCGTAGCCGAACCCGTCGATCTGCAGCGCGTCGCCGTCGGGCGCCACGCCCGACCCGAACACCAGCGAGGCGCCGGCGGCCTCCGGCGCCGAGAGCCGGGCCCCCTCGCGGCGAGGGTTCACCACCACCAGGTGGGTCTCGTCGCGGACCCACGCGAACGGGTAGCCCGGCTCGACGACGCGGACGGGCGCATGCCCCTGCAGCGCGGGGGTGGCCCGGCGCAGGGCGAGCAGCGCGCGGACCAGGGTCAGCGTCGAGGTGGGGTCGCCCTCCTGGGCGGCCACCGTCGGCCGGTCGGGGTCCGGGTCGATCGGCAGGTACAGCCGCGACGGGTCGGCGGTGGAGAAGCCGGCGTTCGGCCCGTCGTCCCACTGCATCGGCGTACGGCAGCCGGCCCGGTTGTAGAGGGGGTTGCAGATCGCGCCCTCGACGTCGGGCATGTCCGGCAGGTAGCGCATGCCGATCTCGTCGCCGTAGTACAGGCACGGGACGCTGCCCCAGGTGAACAGGAACGTCAGCGCGGCCCCGAGCTGCTCGGGGGTGCGGGGACCGCAGCGCAGCCGGTCGAAGTCGTGGTCGGCGGTGGCGAGGACCACCGGCCGGGACGGGTCGGCCTCGCGCGCGGCTGCCCACGCGGCCAGGAACGTGCTGGTGCTGCCCCGGCCCTCGGCGTCGAAGAAGGGCTCGTGCCGGCCGTGGAAGGGCAGCGTGCCGGCGTAGTGGTTGTCGAACAGGCTCGCGTGCGCCTCGTGGATGACCAGGGCGAAGTCGGCGGAGAAGGCCAGCGGTCCGCCGGTGCGGGGTTCGGTCCCCTCCGGGATCAGCACCGCGTCCGGGTGGGCGGTGTCCATCCAGGCGCGTACCTCCCGCCACAGCTCGACGGACGCGGCGCGTCCGGCGTCGAGGTCGAGGTCCTTGACGAGGGAGAACGCCATGTCGACGCGGAAGCCGGCGACCCCGCGCGAGAGCCAGAAGTCGATGATGTCGATCAGCGCCTGGCGGTTGCGGCGTGGCCCCGGGGCGTCCACCGACACGCGCCACGGCTCGGAGGGCGCGGTCGACGTCCAGCCGAAGTTCAGGGCGGGCTGCTCGTCGTAGAAGTTCTTGAGGTACCAGCCCGGACGCGGCCCGGGGGAGGGGACCCACGCCGGGATGCCGGGCCGGTCGGCCTCCCAGGCCTGCGCGGGCAGCTGCTCGATCCAGACGTAGCGGTCGCCCTCGGGATCGGGCCCGTCGGCCGCCAGCTCGGCCTGGAACCACGGGTGCTCGATCGACGTGTGCCCGGCGACGAGGTCCAGGACGACCCGGATGCCCCGCTCCCCGGCGCGCGCGACCAGCTCGACCATGTCGTCGTTGGTGCCGTAGCGCGGCGCGATGCGCAGGTAGTCCGACACGTCGTAGCCGGCGTCGACGAAGGGCGAGGCGAAGCACGGGTTGAACCAGATGCAGTCCACGCCGAGCGAGGCGATGTGGTCCAGGCGCTCGATCACGCCGCGCAGGTCGCCGATGCCGTCCCCGTCGGAGTCGGCGAACGACTGGGGGTAGATCTCGTACAGGACGGCGTCCGCCAGCCACGTGCCGCCCATGTCCCGACCTCTCCTCGACCCGACGTCCGGGCCGAACCTAGCCCCCCGGGGACGGCGTCCCGATCCGCCGTGCGCGAGACAGCGCTCTCGACGGCGCGGGGTCCGGGGCGACCCGCCGGGCGGCAGGTGCAGACCGGGTCCGGACGGGGACCGCACGGGCATGACCGCACCCGGCTCGACCCCGGACCTGCAGCAGCTGCGCGAGATCGACCGCCGGACCCGGCGTCCCTCCCTGACCGGGCAGACCGTCGACCAGCTGGGCGGTCGGGCGAGCCTGCTCGTGCGGCAGAGGCGCGACCACGCCGAGCTCGACCGGCTGCTGCAGGTCGTGGCCGACAGCCGGGGCAGCGAGCAGGACGCGGCCCTGACCCGGCTCGGTCGGCTGGTGTTCCCGCACGCCTACGCCGAGGAGACCGTGGTCTGGCCGGTGCTGCGCGCCGTGCTCTCCGATGGCGAGGAGCTCACCGAGCGCAACGAGCAGGAGCACCAGGACGTCAACGAGCTGTGGAGCGAGCTCGACCGGACCCCGCCGGGCAGCCCGCGCCGCGACGAGCTGGTCTCCCGGATCGGCGCGCTGCTGTCGGCGGACGCCCGTGACGAGGAGGACGTCCTGCTGCCCCGCCTCCAGGACGCCCTGACGCCCGGGCAGCTGCGCCGGCTCGGCCGGACCTGGCAGCTCGTGCGGTGGACCGCCCCGACCCGCCCGCACGCCCGCGTCTCGCGGCGCCCGCCGGGCAACGTGCTGTCCGGGCTGCCGCTGGCCGTGCTGGACCGCAGCCGCGACGGGCTGGACCGGACCGCCCGGCGGGCTCCCGCCCTGTCCGGCGTGTGCACGGGCGCCAGCCGGGTGCTCGCCGCGGTCGCCGGCGCGGTCGAGCACCTGCCGCCGCTGCAGCGCGGCGAGCGGGCGTCCACCCGTCCCGGCCGTACGGAGGCCGCAGTCGCCGGCGCGGGGCGGCGGGCGACCTGAGCGGAGGTCAGGGCGCCAGCCTCGGGCGGATCGGGTGCGAGAGGGGTCGCTTCCACGTACAGTAGTCGCACGGATCCGCTGCGGCGTCTCCCCGGCACGAGGTCCTGACGCCCCCGGGCCCGGTGTCCGGCGCGGCGCCTGCGCACGGACCCGCGCGACCGTCCACCGACCCCTGCGGAGCAGCATGGAAGCGACTCTCGAGCGGGAGCGCGTCGAGGCGCTGCACGCCCTGGAGCTGTTGGACAGCGAGCCCGAGGCGGAGTTCGACGACCTCGCGGCCCTCGTGGCGGCCGTGTGCGGGACGCCGATGGCGGCGCTGGGCTTCATCGACAGCGACCGGCACTGGTTCAAGGCGGTGACGGGCCTGGCCGTGCGCGAGATCCCCCGCTCGTCCTCGTTCTGCTCGCACGCCCTGGAGGCCCCGTCCGAGCTGCTGGTCGTGCCGGACATGGCACAGGACCCGCGCTTCGCCGACAACCCCCTGGTGACGGGTGAGCCGGGGATCCGCTTCTACGCGGGCGCCGCGCTGCTCACCGAGCAGGGCCAGGCGGTCGGCAGCCTGTGCGTCCTGGACACCGAGCCCCGGTCCTTCACACCGACGCAGCGCAAGGCGCTGGAGGTCCTCGGCCGGCAGGCTGCCGCGCTGCTGCACCGGCGGGCGGCGACGAAGGCCGCACGCGAGGCGGTGCGCGCGCAGGTCGACGCGGACGCCAGGTTCTCGCGGCTGTTCGACGAGGTGTCGTCCGGCATGGCCGTCGTGGCCGCCGACGGGACCTACGTGGAGGTCAACCGGGCGATGGCCGACATGCTCGGCCGGCCGGCGTCCGCCATCGCGGGCCTGCGCGAGAGCGACCTGACGGTGCCCACGGACCCCGACGCGGCGCCCGTGGTGTCGGCCGATCTGGTCGACGGTGGCCGGGACGAGGTGGTCCACCACGAGCGGTACCGCAGGGGGGACGGCTCGGTCCTCGAGGCGCTGGTGACCACCTGGGTCGTGCGGGGGTCGCCCCACACGCCGATGCACTTCCTCAACCAGGTGCAGTCGATCGAGGAGCGGCGTCGCGCCGAGCACGACCTGCTCGAGATGCAGTCCGCCCACGACGGGATCATCACGCTGGACGGCGCCGGACTGGTGCGTCACTGGAACGCCGGGGCGGAGCGGGTGTTCGGCTACCCCGCCGAGCAGATGATCGGCCGGCAGCTGACTGCGATCATCCCCGAGCGGCTGCACACCGAGCACACGGCCGGGCTGACCCAGGTGGCCCACGGTGGCGCTGCCCGGCTCGTCGGCACCACCGTGGACGTTCCCGCCGTGCGGCGGGACGGGACGCAGATCACCGTCGAGCTGTCGCTGTCGCAGTGGTCCCGCGGCGAGCAGGTGTTCTTCACGGGGATCCTGCGTGACGTCACCGAGGCCCGGCGGGTGGCGGCGGACGGGGAGCTGGTCCGCAGAGCCGCCACCATCGGCAACGCCTCCGACTCCCTGGACGCCGCGCTGCAGGACGTCCTGCCTGCGCTGGTGGCGGCGGGTGCCTGCGCGGAGGTGCGTGCGTGGCGGCCCTCCGGCACCGGCTGGACGCTGAGCTGCTCCGCGGGCGGCGTGCCGCCGGAGCAGGACGTCCTGCCGCCGGTCCCGGGTCCGGACGGGACCTCGGAGCCGGCCGACCGGTTCACGGTCACGGTGGGCGCAGGCGGGCAGCAGCAGGCACTGCTCGAGCTGGACACCGCCGGGCCCCCTCGGCCCGGGCTGGTCGACACCGTGGAGCAGGTCGCCGGGCACCTCAGCCGGGTCGCCGAGCGCGAGCTCGCCCGCGCCGAGCTCGCCCGGCTGGCGCTGGTCGACCCGCTCACCGGGCTGCCGAACCGTGCCCGCTTCATGCGTGATGCGGCGCAGTACGACGCCGCCCGGCGCGACGGCGCCACGCTGGCCCTGCTGTTCGTCGACCTCGACCGCCTCAAGGTCGTGAACGACTCGCTCGGTCACGCCGCCGGCGACGAGCTGCTCGTGGCGGTCGCCGCACGCCTGGGGGCGCAGCTGCGCCCGGACGACCTGCTCGTGCGCATGGGCGGTGACGAGTTCGTCGTGGTGTGCCCGACCCTGCCCGACACGCCGTCCGCGGAGGCGGTCGCCCAGCGGCTGCTGTCAGCCCTGCGCGAGCCGTTCGTCGTCGACGGGCTGCCGGTGCACTGCACCATGAGCATCGGCCTGGCGACGACCGCGGGCGACCACACCCTGGAGACGCTGCTGCGGCACGCCGACTACGCGATGTACGACGCCAAGGCCCAGGGACGGCACAGCTACCGGCTGTTCGACGCGACGCTGCAGGACCAGGTGACCGACCGCCTGGCGCAGGAGGAGGAGCTGCAGGCGGCGGTCGAGCACGGCCGCTTCGTGCTGCAGTACCAGCCGGTCCTGGACGTCACCACCGGGCGGGTGAGCACGGTGGAGGCGCTGGTGCGCATGCTCCGGCCTGACGGCAGCGTCGTGGGGCCGGCCGCCTTCGTCCAGATGGCCGAGGAGATCGGCCTGGCGGCCCAGATCGGCCAGTGGGTCCTCACGCACGCGTGCCGCCAGCTGGCCGCGTGGGGCGAGCAGGGCCCCCCGGCACTGAACGTCAACGTCAGCACCCGTCAGCTCCAGCGAGCCGGCTTCGCCCAGGACGTGCTCAGCACCCTGCGCACCACCGGCGTCGCGCCCGACCGGCTCGTCCTGGAGCTCACGGAGAGCATCTTCCTGGACCACGACCCCTCGGTGATCGCGACTCTCGACACGCTGCGCAGCGCCGGCGTGAGCATCGCGCTGGACGACTTCGGCACCGGCTACTCGTGCCTGGGCTACCTCGCGCGGCTCCCGGTCGACTGCCTCAAGATCGACAAGACCTTCACCGACCGGATCACCGGCGACGGGCTGCCCGTGGTCGAGGCCGTCCTCGCCCTCGCCGGCGCGCACGGGCTCGACGTCGTCGTGGAGGGGGTCGAGACCCCTCAGCAGCGCGACCTGCTGCTCGGCCTGGGCTGCCGCAAGATGCAGGGCTACCTGTACAGCCGGCCGGTGCACGCCGACGAGGTGCCCGACGTCGTGCAGGACCGGCCGCCGCTGGCGCGGCCGGTGCGCGCACGCGCGGCGTCCGACCCGGCGTGGGGACCGAGCCGGACGCCCGGCGCGAAGGGTCAGGAACCGACCGTGCGCGCACCGAAGAGCAGGACCTCGCGCTCGAGGTCGTAGTAGACGTCGCTGCTGGTCGAGAGCCAGTCGAACAGGTTGTCCGCGTCGCCCTCCGTGAGGTTGAGGACGACCTCGGTGGCCCCGTTGTCGAGGACCAGCTGGAAGATGTACGTGCCCGGCTCGCCCGCTCCTGACAGGGAGAAGTTGGGCTGCCAGTGCGTGACCTTGCGGACCTTGATCGTCGACCGCCCGATGTCGCTCGCGCCGGGACCCTGCTCCGTGCTGGTGCTGCTCATGTGTGCGCCTCCCGCTCCTGTCGGCCGACGATCGCCCGACCTGGCGCCACTACCAGGTGGACGCCGGAGGAAACGTCCGGCCGCACGGCAGGACGGGCTGGAGCAGCAGCCGGCGGGCGCAGGTCAGCGCAGCCCCAGCCGTGTCCCACCGCCCGGCTCGGCGAAGGCGCGCAGCGCCTGCCGGGACAGCCGGACCGCGGTGTCCAGGCGCAGCTGGCGGGCTCCCCGCTCGAGGGACGACGCGTCCCCGACGGGCGCGGCCGCCCTCCGGCGCTCGGTGAGGGCGTGGGCGAGCAGGGCGAGCCGAGCCACCCGGTCGACCAGCTGCTCGGTCTCCAGCCAGGGGTCGGCGCCGCTGCGGCCGGGACCGGCGGGGCCGAGACCGAGGGGGGAGGGGCCCGCAGGCGGTCGGCTCCCGGGGACCGCCCCCCGGTCCTGCGCGTCGAGCAGGTCGCGGACCGGTGGCCGCAGGTCCGGCTCTGAGGTCATGCGGGGATCCCGTCGTCGGCCTGCGGTGCTGGGCAGGCTCGGCGGAGCGTAACGGTCGGGTGCGCCGATGGACACCGCCGAACGGGTGACCGGCCGCTGGTCGGGCGAGCACCGCCACCTCTCACCTGGTCGGTCCCGGCTGCGCCCGCCGCTCCCGTCCGAGGCCCGGCTCGCCGCCGGAGGGACGCCGCCCTCGCCCGGCTCGCCCGGCGGGTGCAGTATGTCGCGCACCGTGGTGAGTGCTGCGGGTTGCGTCAGGAGGAGAACGTGACACCTGGACGACGCCGGCTCGCGCTGGCCTGCGCGGGCACCGCGGCATCGGTGCTCCTGGCGGGGGCGGGCGGCGTCGCGCTCGCCGGGTCCGCAGCGCCGACCGCCACGCCCACCCCGCGCACCGTCGACCTGCCGCCCGCCGAGCGGGGCTTCGCCCCGGTGCAGGCCTCCCCGGTGCTCCCGGCGGTCCCGGCGAAGGACATCCCCTGGACCGTCGCCGACCCCGCCTTCGACTACGACCCCACCACCGGGCGTCCCGGGGCGGCCTTCACGCCGCTGGTGGGTGCCGACGGCCAGCCCCGGACCCGCGTGCTCACGGGCATCGACCGCGGCGCGTCGTACCGGATCGAGGTGCCGCTGCAGGGGTGGAACGGCGACGTCGTCTTCTGGGAGCACGGCTACCGCGGTGTCGGCACCACGCTGTGGGTGGACAACCCCGGCTTCGGCCTGCGGGAGACCTACATCGACGCCGGCTACGCGTGGGCGGCGTCGTCGTACTCCGCCAACCGCTACGACATCCGCTCCGCGATGATCTCCACCGAGCGCCTGGCCACCCGCTTCGACCGGCTCGTCGCGCCGGCGGACGACCGCTACCTGCAGGGCCTGTCGATGGGCGGGCACATCATCGCCGGCCTGCTCGAGCGCAAGGAGGTGCGCTGGGACGGCGCCGCCCCCATGTGCGGCGTGATGGGCGACGTGGCGCAGTTCGACATCCCGCTGAGCTACAACCTCGTCGCGCAGGCCCTCGCCGAGGTCGACGCCTTCCCGTTCAGCGCCCCCGCGGAGTACGCGGCAGCCATCCCCCGCATCAAGCAGGCGCTGGGCCTTCCCGTCAGCCCGACCGGGCCGAACCCGACGCTCACCGAGCGGGGCGAGGTCCTGCGCAACGTCGCCATCGACCTGACCGGCGGACCGCGCCCCGGCGCCGAGAACGCCTTCACCTACTGGGAGGGGCAGACCTTCACGCTCGGCGGCTTCGCGGCCGACCCGACCGGCACCCTCGGCGGCGTCACGCGGGGCCGGATCGCCACCAACGCCGGCGTGCTCTACCCGACGACCTTCACGTTCCCGGACGGCAGGACGCTCAACGAGAGGGTGGAGCGCGTCGCCGCCGCCCCGGGCGCCCGCAGGGACCACTGGACCAACTCGGTCACCCGGCTCCGGGGGACCTTCGAGGTCCCGGTGGTGTCGATCCACACGCTGGGCGACCTGTTCGTGCCCTTCGAGCACCAGCGGATCTACGCCGCCAAGGCCCACCGGCAGGGCACCGGCGGCCTGCTCGTGCAGCGCACGGTCCGCTCGGCCGGGCACTGCGAGTTCAGCCCGGCCGAGGCGGCGCAGACCTTCACCGACATGGTGGCCTGGGCGCAGTCGCTCGAGGGCTCCGGTCCGGTGCGGCGACCCGCGGGCGAGGACGTCCTGAACCGCACGGCGGTGGCCAGTCCCACCTTCGGCTGCCGGTTCACCAGCACCGGCACGGGCGGGACCCGCGGCCTGTTCGCGCCCTGCCCGGCACCCGCGCCGGCGGCCTGACCGGCGCACGGCCGGACGCTGTCCTGGCCCGCTGAGCAGGGCGCCGGCGGGCTCACTGCTCAGGGCCGCCGAGCACCTCACCGAGGAACCGGGCCACCGCGGCGGCCTCCTGCGGGCTCAGGCCGGCAGCAGCCTTCTCGATCCGGACGCCCCACGGTCGCAGGAGGTCTGCGCCGAGCTGCCGAGCCGAGTCGGTGAGCTGGAGGCGGACCTGCCGGCGGTCCGGGAGGTCGCGCACCCGTTCCACGAGAGCCGCCGCGGTCAGGCGGTCGACCAGCGCGGTGGTGGCCGCCGGCGACAGGCCGAGCTCCTCGGCCAGGCGTCCGAGGGTGAGCACCTCCCCGGCGAGCGCGTCCAGCAGTCGCAGCGCGCGCCGGTCGGTCGAGGGCTCGGAGGTGCGCTCGACGAGCTCGGCCCCGATGCCCGCGCCTTCCCGCAGCAGCGCCCGGGCCCGGCTGACGATGAGCTCGCGGTCGTCCACGGCTTTCCTTCCACCGGTCGAGATGGTTTGATGTCGTCGAAGCATAGCCGACCGGAGGAGAACTCATGCTCGAGCTGCACGACGTCGTCAAGCGGTACGGGAAGACCACGGCGCTCGATGGTCTCAGCCTGCGGGCGCAGCCGGGTGTGGTGACCGGCTTCCTGGGGCCGAACGGTGCGGGGAAGTCCACCGCTCTGCGGGTCCTGGTCGGCCTCGACCGGCCCGACAGAGGTCTCGCCCTCGTGCGCGGTCGGCCGTACGCCGAGCGTCGGGCGCCGCTGCACGAGGTGGGGATCCTCCTCGACGCCAAGGCCGTCGCCCCCCGGCGCG
This sequence comes from uncultured Frankineae bacterium, assembly GCA_902805775.1. Classification (GTDB taxonomy): domain Bacteria; phylum Actinomycetota; class Actinomycetes; order Mycobacteriales; family SCTD01; genus SCTD01. Next base: position 14,544 of record CADCUB010000093.1, read on the forward strand.
GCGCCCGCCCCCACCTGCTCGCACTCGCCCGCAGCAACGGCATCGCGGCCCGTCGCGTGCAGCAGGTCCTCGAGCTCTGCGGTCTCGCGGACGTCGCCGACCGTCCCGTCGGCCAGTACAGCCTGGGCATGGGACAGCGGCTGGGCATCGCCGCCGCGCTGCTGGGTGATCCGCCGGTGCTGGTGCTCGACGAGCCGGTCAACGGCCTCGATCCCGAGGGCATCATCTGGATCCGCACCCTGCTGCGCTCACTCGCAGCCGAGGGGCGGACCGTCCTGCTGTCGTCGCACCTGATGAGCGAGATGGCCCTGACCGCCGAGGACCTCGTGATCGTCGGACGGGGCCGGCTGCTGGCGCAGACCACCGTGGACGAGGTCGTCGCGCGGGCCGGTGGCGGGCGGGTGTCCGTGCGCACACCCGAGCCCGACCGGCTCGGCGACCTGCTGAGGGCCGGCGGTGTGGTCGTCGCGACCGACGGCGGCGACCCGACCCGGCTGCGGCTCGTCGGCACCAGCACGGACGACGTCGGCCGGACGGCCGCCCGGCACGGCGTCACCCTGCTCGAGCTGTCGGCCGAGCAGGGCTCCCTGGAGCAGGCGTACCTGGACCTCACTGCCGGGGTGACGCAGTACCGCAGCACGGAGGTCGGCGTCACCGCTGCGCGGCAGGAGGCGGCGGCGTGACCGCCGTCAGCACCGGCGTGCACCCGTCCGTCGTCGACCCCTCACCCGTGCGGCAGCTCGCCCGCGTGGTGGCGGCCGAGTGGGTCAAGGCGAGGTCCCTGCCCTCGACGTGGTCGGCCCTCGGCGCCTGCGTCTTCATCCTGGCCAGCATCGGTCCGGTCATCAGCGGCATGGAGCAGGAAGGACCGAGCGCGCCGAGGTCGGAGCCGCTGCTGCAGATGATGGCCGGCGTCTCGATGGCGCAGGTGGCCCTCGGGGTCCTCGGTGCGCTGGTCATCACCGGCGAGTACGCCTCGCGCTCCATCACGGGCACGCTCGCTGCGGTGCCGCAGCGCGGGATCCTGCTGACCGGCAAGGCCGTGCTGCTCGTGCTCCTGGTGACGCCGTTCGCGCTGCTGTCCTGCACCCTGGCGGCGATCACCAGCACACCGGTGCTGCGCGGGAGGGGGGCGACGCTGACGCTCACCTCGCCGGAGGTGGTGACCGCGGTCCTCGCCACCACGCTGTTCCTCGTGCTCACCGCCCTGCTCGGGCTGGCCGTCGGGACGCTGCTGCGCTCGACCGCAGGCGCCGTCGTCGTGCTCACCGGCCTGCTGTTCCTGCTGCCCGTCCTGGTGCAGCTGGTCCCGGCCCTGGCCACCTCGCTCGGGCCGTGGCTGCCGACCCAGGCCGGCGCGGCCGTCCTCGTCCTCGGGGACCGCTCCGGCTACCTCTCGCCGGCCGGCGGGCAGCTGCTGGTCGCCGCCTGCGCCGGGCTCGCGCTCGCCGCAGCGGCCGCTCGCCTGCGCAGCAGCGACGCCTGACCGGGGTCGCGTGCGGGAGACCCGACGTCCGCTCCGCCGGGTCGACCCCGTCGTCGCCCGCCCCTGGTGCCGGCACGCCTACCGGGGCACGATCACGCGACGCACGTCCCCGACGACAGGAGCCGAGTGGCCAACCGACGCGCCACCACCCCTGCGTCCGGCAGCGCCCGTGCGGGCCCGAGGCGGCAGCCGTGACGACGGCCGAGCGGCCCCCGGTCCCCGGTGAGGACGTCGACGAGGAGCTGGTGGCTGCCCTGCGCGCGGTGCCCCTGCTCGCGGCGCTGCCCGACGAGGCCGTGCGCCACTACGCCGCGCGGGGTGACGCGCTGCACGTCGCGGGAGGCGGTCACTTCGCCGAGCAGGGCGACGAGCAGGCGTGGTTCTTCCTGCTGCTCGCCGGCCGGGTGGAGTGGACACGGCACGTCGCCGGTGTCGACGTGCACGTCCTCACCCACTCAGGGGGGATGTTCTTCGGGCACGAGCCGATCCTGCTCGACATCGCGGTGCCGGTCACCGGCACCGCCCTCGAGCCCAGCTGGGCGTTCCGGTTCAGGACCGAGGCGTTCTGGGAGCTGCTCGCCAGCTGTCCGGAGATCCGCAGGGAGCTGCTGTCCACCGTCACCCAGCGCGCGCAGACCCTGGAGGTCGTCTCCCAGCACCAGGCCAAGCTGGTCGCACTGGGCACCCTGTCGGCCGGGCTCGCCCACGAGCTCAACAACCCGGCCGCCGCCGTGCGCGCGGCTGTGGAGCCCCTCGGCGCCGCGCTCGCCGACGTGTCCGCGACCGCACTGCGGCTCGGACGGGCCGTCGCCGCCGCCGGGACCGGCCGCGACGCTGCTGCCGCGGACGCCGTACTCGATCACCTGGACCAGCTGCGCAGGGGCTCCCTGACCGCCGTCGCGCCCGGGGCCGTGCAGCGGGCGGACGCCGAGGACGCCGTCGCGGACTGGCTCGAGGAGCGCGGGGTCGAGGACGCGTGGGAGCGGGCGCCGGCGCTGGTCCGCGGGGGAGTGGACGTCGCCCGGCTCGACGAGCTGGCCGCGGTGCTGCCCGACGGCGTGCTCGACGACGCCGTGGCGTGGCTGACCGCTGCGCTCGAGGGCGCGGACGTGCTGGCCCAGGTCCGCGAGGGCGCCGGTCGCATCTCCAGCCTGGTGCAGGCGATGCGCGAGTACACCTACCTCGACCGGGGCGAGCGCCAGCACGTCGACGTCCACGAGGGGCTGGAGTCGACGCTCACCATCCTCGGCCACCGGATGCGCGGCGGCATCGAGGTGGTGCGCGACTACGGGCCGGACCTGCCGCCGGTCGACGTGCGTGGCAGCGAGCTGAACCAGGTGTGGACCAACCTGATCGCGAACGCCGTCGACGCGATGGACACCGCCGGCGGGGGACGGCTCACGCTGACCACCCGTGTCGAGGGCTCCCGCGTGGTGGTCGACGTCGCCGACACCGGTCCGGGAGTGCCGGAGGAGCTGCGGGAGCGGGTGTTCGAGCCCTACTTCACGACCAAGGCCGTCGGGCAGGGCACCGGGATGGGCCTGGACATCACCCGGCGGATCGTCGCCTCGTACGGCGGTGACCTGCGCGTGGACTCCCGACCCGGGTCGACCCACTTCACCGTCCGCCTGCCGGGCAGCGCAGGGGAGGGTGCGGACGCGCAGGTCGAGCCCGGCTGACCTGCCGCCCGCCGGAGCCGCAGAGCGCCACTGCCGGCGCACGCACCGCAGGACGGCCGCAGCCTGCGCGGCCACGGCGTACGGGGGCGCTCCCGCCTGTCAGCCGTACGGCGCCTCCTGCGCCAGCAGCCGCTCCAGCCTCGTGACGCCGCCGGGCACCACCACGGCGCGCTGCTCGTCCGGTGACGCAGCGCGGTAGGCGCTCGGCGAGGTGCCGAAGCTCGCCCGGAAGCGGTGGGAGAAGTGGTACGGGTCGCGGAAGCCGATCGCCTCGCCGATCTCCCGCACCCCCATGCTCCCTCCGCGCAGCAGGACCAGCGCGCGTGCGAGGCGGACGAGCTCCAGAGCCCGTGCGGGCCCCAGGCCGAACTCGGTGCGCCACAGGCGTGACAGGTGCGCGACCGAGACGGCCGCCGCTGCGGCGAGCTCCTCGCGGCCGACGGGGACGAGCCCGTCGGCGTCCCAGCGGCCGCGGACGTGGGCGAGCGCTCCCACGAGGGCGGCGTTCGCCGCCCGTGGCGAGGCCGTGCCCGGCACCAGGCCGCCCACGACCCCCGCCAGCAGCGCGGCCAGGCCGAGCCGCAGCGCGGTGGTCCGGTCCGCACCGCCGCCGTCACCGCCCAGCCAGACGAGACGTCGCAGCTGCGCCGCGAGACCGGTCTCCGCCGGCCAGTGCCGCACCTGGGGCCAGTCCGCCACCTCCGGTCGCGGGCTGAGGTCGAAGTGGACGTACAGGTGCCGCGACAGGCGGCCGCGGTCCCAGGCGTAGCTGTCGCGGGTCCCCGGGCGAGCCAGCACCCAGCTGCCGGGCAGGAGCAGCTCGGTGTGGTCGTCGAGGGTGAGCTCGGCGCTGCCGGCCACGACCAGCACCAGCTCGAAGTCGTCGAGCAGTCGCGGCCCGATGCGGGAGCCGGCCGGGTAGACCGCCGTGCCCGGCGGGCTCACGGTGCTGGGGACCAGCAGCTCGGGCGGGGGGAGCACGACCGGACTCAGCACGACCGGACTCAGCACGATCAGACATCCTGCGCGCTCGTCGTCGCCATGGCCAGGGCCGTGCGTGGCGGACGACAGTGGCCCCCAGCAGCGTCGTCGACGCGCCGACCCGAGGAGCGCCCGTGACCACCGTCCAGGACCACCCGTCGCCGCCCGCGGTCGACCGCGACCGGTTCCGGCGCGACGGCTACGTCGTGCTCGAGCAGGCCTTGAGCAGCGCCGAGGTGGCCGCGCTCAACGACGAGCTCGTCCGTCTCGTGCGGGGCGAGCTGGGAGCGGTGGCCGGCAGCGCGGTCGGGCCGGAGGCGTCCGCGGCGCAGGCGCTGGCCGCGACGCTGTGCGTGCACTTCCCGCACAAGCTGTCGTCGGTGTTCGAGACGGCGATGCGCCATCCGCGCATCGTCGAGGCCCTGGTCGCGCTCCGCTCCCCGGACGTGAAGTGCATGCAGTCGATGGCGTTCGTGAAGTCCGAGGGCAAGCCCGGTCAGGCCTGGCACCAGGACGAGCAGTTCATCCCGACCCGGGACCGGTCGCTCACGGCCGCCTGGATCGCGCTCGACGACGCCACCGTGCACAACGGCTGCCTGTGGGCGCTGCCGGGATCGCACCGGCCGGGGGTGCTCTACCCCCAGCGGGAGCAGCAGGACGAGCGCTTCGACTGCTCCCAGGAGGCTCACCGCTTCCCCTACCGCGACGAGGACGCCGTCGCCTTGGAGGTGGCGGCGGGCGACGTCGTGCTGTTCGACGGCTACCTCCTGCACCGCTCCCTGCCCAACACCGGGGGGCACGGGCTGCGGCGGGCGCTCGTGCACCACTACATGAACGCCGCCTCGCTGCTCCCGTGGGCCCCGCAGGAGGGCGTGCAGATCGGGATGACGGACTTCCGCGACGTCGTGCTCGTCGCCGGGACGGACCCGTACGCCTGGTCGCCGACCGTCGACCTGTCGCGCGTCGAGGTGCGTCCCGACGGCCGAGGAGGGTGCGCGCCACCGGCGGGGTCGTGACCCCGTCGGCATCTCGTATACTTTCTACGCCGATGCCCGCGACGGCCCGAGGAGGACCGGTGACCAGCGCCGAGCCTCCCGTACCCGCCGCCGTCCGGGCCTCAGGCGGCCGAGGTGCCGTGGCCGCCGGTCACCCGCTGGCCGCTGCCGCAGCGGTCGACGTGCTGGACCGCGGCGGCAACGCCGTCGACGCCGCGGTCGCCGCCCAGGCAGCCTGCTGCGTCGTCATGCCGCAGGCCTGCGGCCTCGGCGGCGACGCGCTGATGCTCGTGCGCGCGCAGGGTCAGGTCGTCGCGGTCACCGGCGCCGGGCGGACGGCGGCCGCAGCTGCACCGGGTCCGCCCGCCGACGGCGGCGCGAGCGTGACGGTCCCGGGGGTGGCGCAGGCATGGGTGGACGCCGCGGAGCGGTGGGGGGCGCTGCCCCTCGCCGCGTCCCTCGCCCCGGCGGTGGCCCTCGCCGAGCACGGGACGACGGTGACGCCGCCACTCGCTGCCGCCGCCGCCGCCCAGCGGGAGCGGCTGCTGCGCGGTGGTGCCGGACAGTGGCCGCTGACCTGGGCGAGGGCAGGGCAGCAGGTCCGGCAGCCCGAGCTCGCGGCGGTGCTGACGGGCCTGGGCGCCGAGGGGCGCTCCGCCTTCTACACGGGTGCGACGGCCACCGCAGTGGCCGGCGCCGCCCGCCGCCACGGTGGCGCGCTGTCCGTCGGCGACCTCGCCGAGCACTCGAGCCTCGTCGGTGCGCCGCTGGGCACCGCCTGGGCGGGCGGGACCGTCTGGGTGCAGCCCCCGCCGGCGCAGGGTGTCCTGCTCGCGATGGCGCTGCAGTGGTGGGAGCAGCAGACCGACGCCGGTCGGCCGGTGGAGGCCGCGGACCTCGACCACGTCGCGGTCGAGCTGACTTCAGCGGTCTTCGGCCACCGCGACCGCTGCACCGCCGACGGCGAGGCGCTGCTCGGCCTGCCCCTCCAGGTCGACCGTGACCGGGCCTCGCGCCGCGGCGGCCCCCGGCCCTACCTGCACACGACCGGCGTCGCGGTCGCGGACAGCGACGGGACGGTCGTCTCCTCGCTGGTCAGCGTCTTCGACGACTTCGGCTCCTGCACCTACGTCCCCGAGGCGGGCTTCGTGCTCAACAACCGCGCCGGCGGCTTCACCGGCCCCCCGAACGACCACGGCCCCGGGCGCCGGCCGGTGCACACGCTCGCGCCGGTCCTGCTCGAGCACGACGGCGCCGTCACCGGGCTCGCGACCCCCGGTGCCGACGGGCAGGTGCAGACCCTGCTGCAGGTCCTGTGCCGCCTGCGCTCCGGGACCGCTCTCGCCGACGCCGTGGCGGCGCCGCGCTGGCGCAGCGAGGACGGGCGGCTGCTCGTCGAGCGCAGCCACCCCGCGGCGGACGCGCTGGCCGCGCGCGGGCACGACCTGTCCCTCCTCGAGGACGGTGACGACCGGCTCGGCGCCGTGGTGGCGGCGACGAGCGGTCCGGGCGGACCAGGCGCCGTCGGCGACTGGCGGCGCGAGGTCGCGGCGAGGGCGACGTCGTGACGCGGTCCTGGCACGACTCGCTCCTGGACGGCGTCGACGAGGCGGCCGAGGGCGTCGTCGACCTGTGCGCCCGGCTCGTCGCCGCACCCAGCGTCAACCCGCCCGGCGACACGCGTGAGGTCGCCGCCGTCGTCCGCGACGAGCTGGCCGGGCACGGTCTGCCCTCCGAGCTGGTCGCCGTCGACCCCACCATGCCGAGCGTGGTCGCCGAGCTCGACAGCGGCCGGCCGGGGCCGCACCTGGTGCTCAACGTCCACCTCGACACGATGGAGCCCGGGGACCTGTCGGCCTGGACCGTCCCGGTCTGGGAGATGACCCGCCGCGACGGGCGCCTGTACGGCCTCGGCATGGGCAACATGAAGGGCGCTGTGGCGGCGATGCTGACCGCCTACCGGCTGCTCGCGCGGCACCGCGCGTCCTGGACGGGCCGGGTCACCCTCACCGCCGTGTCCGACGAGTGCGTGTTCGGTGACAACGGAGCCGCCCACCTGCTGGCCAGCCGGCCGGAGCAGGTCGTCGGGGACGCGCTCATCTGCGGTGAGGGGCCCGGGATGATGCGCCTCGCGCTGGCGGAGAAGGGCGTCGCGTGGTTCGAGGTGCTGACCGCGGCCGACGGCGGGCACGCCTCCCGGGCCCAGCGCGGACAGACGGCGCCGGCGCGTCTGGCCGCCGCGCTGCTGGCGCTCGACGGGCTCAACGACCTGCGGGTCCCGCGGCCGACCGGCCTGGAGGGAGTGCCCGAGCACGACACCGAGGCCGGCCGGCTGTCGGTGAACGTCGGCGTCCTGAGCGGCGGCTCGTTCGTCAGTCAGCTGGCGCGCTCGGCGTCGGCGCTGCTGGACGTCCGCGTGCCGCCCGGTCTGTCTCTGGTCGAGGTCGAGCAGGAGCTCGACCGGCGCCTCGAGGGCACCGGTGCCCGCTGGCGCCGCACCAAGGGGTGGGAGGCGAACTGGTCCGGCACCGACGTGCCCTTCGTCGCGGCCTTCGCCGAGGTCGCCGCGGCGGTCCGGCAGCAGCCGTGCGTCCCGACCGTCCGGCTGCCGGCGAGCGATGCCAGCCGCTGGCGCCGGCTCGGCGTGCCGGCCGTGTGCTACGGCCCGCAGCCCGGCCTGTCCGCCGGGGTGGACGACCACGCCCTCGAGCAGGACGTCCTGGACTGCGCCCGGGTGTACGCCCTGGCCGCCGCCCGGTTCCTGGCCCCCTGAGCTGCGTTGAGCGGCCGCAGGGTCGCTGCCCGGGACGCCCGTGGAAAAGGGGATGGACACGTCCTCCGGATACGTATACAGTATCTACAACCCCAGGAGGAAACGATGAAGCTCTCCGCACGTCAGTCCCTGGTCGCTCTGCTGCTCGCCGCGGCGAGCCTCACCGCCTGCGGTGGCGGCGAGGCGGACACCGCTGCGGCCAGCGGCGACGGTGAGACCCCCGAGGGGTGCGAGCCCCTGCGCGAGGAGTACTCGGGCCTGGACGGCAAGACGTTCAACGTCGGGTCCGCGCCCGGTGCGGGCAACTACAACAACCCGAACCTGGAGAACCCCAAGGAGGTCAAGGGCCTCGAGCCCGACATCCTGCGGGCCGCGGGGCGCTGCCTGGGCTTCGAGGTGACCTACATGCCGCAGAGCTTCGACGGGCTCATCCCGTCCATCAAGTCCGGCCGCATCGACCTCATCTCCTCCGGCATGTACGCCACCGAGGAGCGCGCGCAGGAGGTCAGCTTCGTGACGCACCTGACCGCGGCCACGGCGGCGGTGATCGCCGACGGCAACCCCGAGGACATCGAGTCGCTCGACGACACCTGCGGTCTTCAGGTCGCCGCGGTGACCGGCACGGTCGAGAACGAGATCCAGGCCGAGCAGAACGCCAAGTGCGAGGCCGACGGCAAGCCGCCGGCCAAGGCCGCGACGTACGCCGGCAACGACCAGGCGGTCAACGCGGTCCGGCAGGGCCGGTCGGACTACTTCCTCACCGACGCGGGCGTCGCGGCGCAGGTCGCCGAGCAGTTCGACGACGACCTCGACGCCGGCTTCGCCGTGCCGTCGGAGTTCGCGTTCGGCTTCGGCGTCGACCCCGAGAACACCGAGCTGATCGAGGGCCTGCACGCGGCCCTGATGCTCGCCTACGAGGACGGGTCCCTCGAGGACGCCCAGAAGGAGTGGGGATTCGCCCCCGAGCAGAAGCTCGAGCCGGCGATCGTCACTGCCTGACCCCGGACTGCGGCCGCGGCCCCCGCGAAGGGTGTCGCGGCCGCACCCCTGACCACACCCCTGCTCGCAACGGAGGGCCGACGTGTCCCTGTTCCTCGAGTACCTGTTCTCCGGACTGCTGTGGCGCGGGGCGCTCATCGCGGTCCAGATCGCCGTCGTCAGCTTCGCGGCAGCGCTGTTCCTGGGGCTGCTGCTCGCGCTGATGCGCGAGTCGAAGCACCGCTGGCTCCGCTACCCCGCCAACTTCTACGTGTGGTTCATGCGGGGGACCCCGCTGCTCCTGCAGCTGGTGTTCCTCTACACGGTCCTGCCCGAGGTCGGCCTGCCGCTGGGCTCGGTCACGACCGCCATGCTCGGCTTCTCGCTCAACGAGGCCGCGTTCACCGGTGAGATCATCCGCGGCGGCATCCGCTCGGTGAACCGCAACCAGGTGATCGCCGCGCAGTCGCTCGGCATGAGCCCGATCCTCACCCTGCGCCGGGTGATCATGCCGCAGGCGCTGCGAGCGATCGTGCCGGCGCTCGGCAACAACGCCATCTCCCTGCTGAAGTCGACGTCGCTCGCCTCGGTCATCGCCGTCAACGAGCTGCTGCTGCGCAGCCAGAACATCGCCGCCGAGAACTTCAAGTTCTTCGAGGTCTTCGGCGCCGCGGCCATCATCTACCTGCTCATGGTGTCGGTGCTGACGGTCCTGCAGAGCAGCCTGGAGAAGAAGTACTCCGCGGAGCGGCCGATGGCAGGCGCCGCGCCCGGGACGGTGCAGCGGATGCTCGGCTTCGGCGGGCTGCGGCGCGGAGCGCCCGAGACCGACCCGGTCCCCGGGCCGGACGAGGACCCCCAGCCCGATGCCCGCCTGCGCCGCGGCGACGACCTCCCGGCACCGACCGGCGTCGCGCAGGTCATCGCGCGTCGCGGCAGCGCCGTGGAGGACGACCCCGACCGCCCGTTCGTGCAGATGCGCGGAGTGCGCAAGCAGTACGGCGAGCTCGAGATCCTCAAGGGCATCGACGTCAACGTCCGCGCCGGCGAGGTGGTGGTGCTCATGGGGCCGAGCGGCTCGGGCAAGAGCACGCTGCTGCGCCTGGTGAACCACCTGGAGGCGGTCGACGGCGGCGACATCCTGGTCGACGGCGCCCACGTCGGCTACCGGGAGGTCAAGGGCAAGCTGGTGCCCGTCCCGCACCTCGCCAAGGCCCGGGCCGACGCCCGGATCGGGATGGTGTTCCAGCACTTCAACCTGTTCGACCACCTCACCGCGCTCGAGAACGTCACCATCGCCCCCGTCGAGGTCTACGACGAGAACCCGGACGAGGCCCGTACCACCGCCAAGGGGCTCCTCGAGGACGTCGGGCTCGGCAAGCACACCGGCCACTTCCCGCACCGGCTGTCCGGAGGCCAGCAGCAGCGCGTGGCCATCGCCCGGGCCCTCGCCATCCACCCGCGGCTGATGCTGTTCGACGAGCCGACCTCCGCTCTCGACCCCGAGCTCGTGGGCGAGGTCCTGAGCGTCATGCGCAGCCTCGCCGACGCCGGCATGACGATGATCGTCGTCACGCACGAGGTGCGGTTCGCCCGCGAGGTGGCCGATCGCGTGGTCTTCATGGACGACGGCCGCGTCGTCGAGCAGGGCCCGCCGTCGGAGGTCCTGGACAACCCGCAGGAGGAGCGCACGCGCCGCTTCCTGAACATGGTCGACCACAGCGCTGCCCGCTGAGCCCTGGTCGCCGGCCCTGCGCGGGTGAGTGATCGGGAGAGGGGCACGCAGGCGGCGCCTGCGTCCTTGCCCCACCCCCTCGACGTACTGCAAAGGAGCAGGACAGTGGAACAGAGCGCACCCCCTCCGCACGCAGGGCCCACGCGGACCCGCGAGGACCTGACGCTCGACCTCGCCCTCCGGCTCATCGACGGCGCCTGCCGGGAGGCCACCCGGCGCGACGTCGCGATGGGCCTGGCCGTCGTCGACACCGGAGGCGGCGTCGTCGCGACCGCCCGCATGGACGGCGCCCAGCTCGTCGCCGTCGAGCTGGCCACCGACAAGGCCTACACGGCTGTCGCCTTCGGCCAGCCGACGGAGGCCTGGTCGGCGTCGACCCAGCCCGGCGGTGCCGACTGGGGCCTGTCGACGACGCTCGGCGGTCGCCTCGTGGTGTTCGCCGGCGGGCTGCCCGTGCACGTCGACGGACGCGTCGTGGGTGCCATCGGCGTGAGCGGGTCGGCTGCCGACGTCGACCGCGCGTGCGCGCAGGCGGGCCTCGCGGCCGTCGGGCTCGCGGGGTGAGTGCCCGTGCCCCCCGCCCGTCCAGCGCACGCCGCTAGCCTGGTCACCCCACGTCGCGTGAAAGGGAGCGGACTGCCCGTGCCCCCCTCCTCACCGACCGCCACTGCGCCGTCCGACGGCCTGGGGGCGTCCAGCCTTCCGTCGCAGATCGCCGAGCTGCTCGAAGAGGCGATCATCGGCGGTGAGCTGGTTCCCGGTCAGCGGCTGCGCGGCGACGACCTCGCCGCGACGTACGGCGTGTCCCGCATCCCCGTCCGCGAGGCGATGCGCACCCTCGAGGCCGGCGGCTGGATCGAGATCCGCCCCCGCTACGGCGCGTACGTCCGCAGCCACTCGGCCGTGGAGCTGCGGGAGCTGTTCGAGGTGCGGTCGGTCAGCGAGGCGTACGCCGCCCGCTGGGCTGCGGAGCGGCGCACCGACGCCGAGCTCGACCAGCTGCGAGCGATCGTGCGCGACACGCAGCGGGCCGCGCGCTCGGGCGACGTCGCCGTGCTGTCACCGCTGAGCGCCAGCTTCTTCGACGTCCTGCACCGGGCTGCGCACAACAGCGTCCTCGAGCTGACGCTGGCGACCCTCGCCAAGCGCGCGCGGTTCTACTACGCGACCGTCGCCGGGCAGCTCGGCTCGGACTGGGCCGCAGTGCACGAGCAGATCGTCGACGCCGTCGGCGGCCGCGATCCCGAGCGGGCGGGCACGCTCGTGCGGGAGCACATCGAGCACACCGGTCGCGCCGTCAGCGACCTGCTGGGGCTGTCCGACAGCTGAGCGGGGCCCGGTCGTCTGCGCGCGGCCGGGCGAGGCTGGGCCCCGGTCGGTCCCTCGGGGGCGGCTCGGGCGGTGGACCGCCCCCCCGTACTCACCCCGACACGACGCGCGCGTACGCCTCCGGGTCGGTCGCGCCCTCGGTGTTGACCAGCAGCACCACCGCGTCGCTGTCCAGGCCCAGCCGCCGGGCTGCCTGCGGGTGCTCGTCGGCCAGGGCCACCAGCCCGGCCAGTCCCGCCGCGCCGGACTCACCGGCCACGACACCACCCGCCGCCAGCAGCCGCATCGCCTCCCGTGCCCGCTCGTCGTCCACGGCGATGGCGGCGTGCAGCCCGTCGCGCACGAGCGGCCAGGCCAGCGGGGAGGGCCGTCCGCAGTTGAGCCCGGCCATGATCGAGCGGTGCGGGCCGGGGACCTCGACCAGGCCGCCGGCCTCGAGCGAGGCGAGCACGCAGGCCGCGTCGGCCGGCTCGACGCCGAGCATCGTGACGCCGTCGCCTCCCGCCCGGTAGCGGCGCACGGCGGCGGCCGCGAGCGCTCCGACGCCCACCTGGACGACGGCGTGCGTGAACGGCGCGATGTCCTGCGCGGCCACCTGGTCGTCGGATTCGTTGAACAGCGTCGAGTAGCCCTCGACGACCCACCGCGGCACCCGCTCGTAGCCCGGCCAGGCCGTGTCGGAGATGACCAGCGTCCGGGCGTCCGCCTCGCGCGCCGCCACCTCCACCGCCTCGTCGTACGTCCCCTCGACCACGACGACCTCGGCGCCCTCACCGGCGATGGCGCTCGTCCGCGCCTCGACGGTCCCCGCGGGCACGAAGATCGTCGCGGACCAGCCCAGCAGCCGGGCCATGCGGGCGACCGCGCGCCCGTGGTTGCCGTCGGTCGCGGCCACGAGCCGCCGCGGGCCGTACGGCTCCAGCTGCGCGGCGAGCTCCTGCACGGTCGACCAGGGCTGCAGGTCGGGCTCGAGCACCGCCAGCACCTCGCGGTAGACGGCCCACGAGGCGCCCAGGATCTTGTACGACGGGAGCCCGAGCCGCTCCGCCTCGTCCTTGACGAGCACCCGCCCGACGCCGAGGCGGTCGGCGATGCGCGGCAGCTCCACCAGAGGCGTCGCGGCGTACCCCGGCAGCCGCCGGTGGAGCTCCAGCGGCGCCCGGTCGGGCGGACCGAAGCCGGCGAGGTCGACCGACGGGGGTGCGGCCGGGTTGAGGTGGACGCGCGAGGTCATGACGGCGGCTCCTGACGCAGAGGGGGCGGACGGCTCAGACGGCGGTGTAGCCACCGTCGATCACGAGGCTCTGACCGGTGATGTAGTCCGAGGCCGGCGACGCGAGGAACAGCACCAGGCCCACGATGTCCTCGGGCACGGCCTGCCGCCGCAGCGGGATGCTGGCGGTCAGCGCGTCGAGCGCGGCGGCCGGGTCGTCCTGGTGCTGCCAGAACGCGTCGTTGAACGGCGTGTCGACCCAGCCGGGGCAGACGGTGTTCACCCGGACACCGTCGGGGGACAGCTCGTCGGCGAGGGCGCGGACGAGGTTGTTCAGCCCGGCCTTCGAGGCGTGGTAGGCGGGCATGCCCGCGTGCCCGCGCAGCGCGCCGGTCGACGAGGTGAAGATCAGGCGGGCCAGCGGCGACCGGCGCAGGTGCGGCGCCGCGGCCTGGGCCAGCAGGAACGGCGCCCGCAGGTTGAGCGCCATCGTCCTGTCCCAGTCCTCGACGGTCCACTCGGCCAGCGGGGCGGCGCGCAGCAGGCCGGCGTTGCCGAAGACGACGTCGAGGCTCCCGCCGTGCTCCACGGCGGCAGCGACGGCGGCGGCCGGGCCCGACGGGGTGGACAGGTCGACGCCGAGCGCCGCGGCCGGACCCGGCAGGTCCTCGGCGGCGACCTCCTGCGCGCGGGCGAGGTCGAGGTCGGCGACGAGGACGGAGTCCCCCCGCGCGCGGAAGCCGCGGACCGCCGCCCGGCCGATGCCGGAGGCACCGCCGGCGACCAGGACCGACGTCACGACCTCACCACCCGGACGTCGAGCGGCGCGCTGCCGTGGACCTCGACGGCCACCGCGCCCGGGGCGCCGTCCACCGAGACGTGCAGGACGTCACCGTCACGCCGGTAGCGGATCTCGATCTGGTCGGTGTCGGTGCGCACGGAGCATCCTCCAGAGGCGGTCGGGGCGTGGACCCGGACGGTGAGCGGGTCGAGCGGCAGCTCGGCGGTGTGCTGCTGGACGGGGCCGAGGGGCAGGACCGCCCCGGCCCGCACCCACAGCGGCAGGACGTCGAGCGGCGCGTGGACCGTGCGGTGGACCGGCCCGGTGACGACCTCGCCGGTCCAGAAGTCGACCCAGTCGCCGGCGGGGAACCAGACCCGGCGCCGGTCGCGCTCGTCGAGCACCGGTGCGACGAGCAGCGCCGGTCCGAGCAGGTACTGGTCGTCGATGCCCTCGCTGGTCGGGTCGTCGGAGAAGTCCAGGACCATCGCGCGCGCCATCGGCAGCGAGGTCTCGGCGCAGCGGCGGGCCTCGGTCCACAGGTACGGCAGCAGCCGGTAGCGCAGCTCGGCGTAGCGACGGAAGGCGTCCTCGACCTGCTCGCCGTGCACCCACGGCTCGCGCTCGCCGGCGCCGTGCGCCCGCGCGTGCGAGCTGAACAGGCCCAGCTGGGCCCACCGCAGGTACAGCTGCGGGCTCGGCCAGCCGGAGAACCCGCCGATGTCGGAGCTGTAGAACGGGAAGCCCGACAGCCCGAACGACAGCATCGCGCGCAGCACGCAGGGCAGGTCCTGCCAGCGGGCCACCCCGTCGCCGGACCAGTGGACGGGGTAGCGCTGCGACCCGGCCCACGCGGCCCGGGCCCACAGCACGGCGCCGCCCTCCCCGTGCGCCCGCACGCTCGCGTCCCAGACCGCCCTGCCGTACAGCAGGGGGTAGAGGTTGTGCATCGCCTCGCCGGGGACCCCGGCGTAGACGGCGTCCGGCGGCGCGCCCTCGCCGTAGTCGACCTTGATCGCGGCGATGCCCTGCTCGAACAGGCGGGCGTACTTGCCCTGCAGCCACGCGACCGCAGCCGGGCTGGAGACGTCGACGACCGCGGCGTCCTCGCCGTAGCCGCCGGGCTGCAGGTAGGCGTGCCCGCTCTCCCGCCGCGCGAGGTGCCCGCCGGCGCGGCCCTCGGCGAACAGCGAGGAGTGGACGTTGACGTTGGGCCACTGCCACAGCGACACGCGCAGGCCGAGCTCGCGCAGGCGGGCGGTCATGGCCGGCACGTCCGGGAAACGCTCGGGGTCGAACTCGAGGTCGCAGACGTACTCCTCGCGGAACCAGCCGGTGTCGACGTGCACGACGTCGCACGGGATGCGGTGCTCGCGCAGCCGGCGCGCGATCGCCTCCACCTCGTCCTGGGAGCGGTAGGTGATCCGCGACATCCACAGGCCGAACGACCACTGCGGCGGGACGGCCGGGGCGCCGGTGAGGCAGTGGTAGCCGCGCAGGACGTCGGCCAGCCGCGGCCCGGCGATGACGAACAGGTCGAGCGCGTCGGTGTCCTCGACGGTCAGGGACAGCGCCGAGTGCTCGAGGTCGCCGACGTGCACGCCCACGGCGTGCGAGGTGTTCACGAAGACCCCTGCGCCCCGCGTCGACATCCAGAAGGGCACCTGCTTGTACGACGCCGGTGAGGCGTTGCTGAAGGCCTCCTGCACCCACAGCCGCTGCCAGGTGCCGTTCTTGACCAGCGGGCCGAAGCCCTCGCCGAAGCCGTAGACGCGCTCGTCGTAGTGCAGGTCGAACGACGCGAACGCCGCGGTGCGCTGCCCGCAGCGGACGCTGCCGAGCGGGTAGGCGTAGCGGTGCAGGAACAGCCACCGCTGCTCGTCGGGGCTCCACCCGTGCTCCGGGCGGCGCAGGCCCTCCTCGTCGACCGGCTTGGTCGTCCACAGCACCTCGCCGTCGCTGCCGAGCAGCGTCAGCTGGAACGGGTCGCGGACCACCTCGACGCTGACGGCGCCGGTGCCGATCCGCACGACGGGTCCGTCGTCGTCGACCCGGAGCGGCACCTCGGCGTCCAGCGGGTGCACCAGCATGGGGGTGTCACCGTCGGGGACGCTCCCGCCGCTGCGGTAGCGGATGCGGACGATGGTGGGGGAGACGAGGTCGAGCCGTACGGTCGCCGGCTCACCGTCGACCGGCGGGGTGTGCACGGTCTCCGCGACGGTGCCGTAGTAGTCCTGCAGCGTCGGCGTGTAGCGGTCGGTCGCGCAGCGCAGCACCACCGAGGACCCCTCGACGTCGTACGAGAGCAGGCGCGACACCAGCTCGACCGGCAGCGTCTCGCCGAGGAAGGTCGGCAGCTCGTAGGTCGTGCCGGGCATGCGCGGACACCTCCTGCTCTGGCGTGTCGGGGGACGGGTGGGGCAGTGGTGCTCAGCGGCCGAGCGCCGGCGTCGCCACCACCAGGTCGTCCAGCCAGGCCGGCTCGGCCAGGCTGTGGGCGACCTCGCCCAGGAACCCGGCTCCGGGCGCGCCGTCCAGCACGCGGTGGTCGCACGACAGCGCCAGCGTCATGCTGCCGTCCGGGCGGAGCCCACCGACGGCGAGGATCGCCGCCTGGGGCGGTACGACCAGCGCCCGGAAGCGGCTCACGCCGAAGGTGCCCAGGTTCGACACCGTGAAGGTGGCCGAGAGCAGCTCTGCGGGGGTGAGCAGCCCCGCCGAGGCCGCCGCCGTCAGGCGCCGGCGCTCGGCGGCCAGCGCGCCGAGGTGGAGGGTGTCGGCCCGCAGCACCGCGGGGGCGACCAGTCCGTCGGGCAGCGCGATGGCCAGCCCGACGTTGACGTCCGGGTGCTGGAGGATCCCGTCGTCGGTCCAGCTCGCGTTGACGTCGGGGTGCGAGCGCAGGGCCCGGGCGCACGCTGCGGTGAGCACGTCGGCGACCGACACCGGGGCGCCTGCGGCCTTCCACTCGGCGCGGCGGGCCTGCAGCGCGGCGAGGGGGACGTCGTGCTCGACGGTGAACTGCGGCACGAGGGCGCTCGCGGTCATGGACTTGGCGATCGCCCGGCGCAGCCGGCTCAGCGGGACGCGCGTCGGGGTGACCGGCGGCTGCGCGCTCACCCGGAGATGCGCCCGAGGACGGCCCCGACCTCGGCCGTCTGCCCGTCGGGGACGACGATCTCGGTCAGGGTGCCGCTGCCCGGCGACTCGACCTCCGCGTCGACCTTGTCGGACTCGACCCGCACGAGCGGCTGGCCCTCGGTGACCGTGTCCCCGACCGCGACCAGCCACTCGCTGACCACGGCCTCCTGCATCGTCATGCCCCACTTGGGCAGCGTGATCTCCACGGTGGTCAGCCCCCGTCCGTCGACAGGGTGCGGCCGATCGCCGCACGGATCTTGTCCTCGTCGACGAGGACGCGCTTCTCGAGGACCGGGCTGAAGGGCACCGGCACGTTCTCCCACGCCACCCGCTGCGGAGCGGCCTTCAGGCTGTCGAACGCCTTCTGGGCCACCATCGACGCGATCTCGCTGGCGGCTCCGCAGGTGAGCCGCGCGTTGTCGGCGACGACGAGCCGGCCGGTCTTGGCGACGGACTCGAGGATGATCGCCTCGTCCAGCGGCCACAGCGTGCGCGGGTCGACGACCTCGACCGACACGCCCTCCTTCTCGTACTGCTTGGCGACCTTGAGGGCGCGGTTCACCAGGGCGCCGATGGCGACGACGGTGACGTCCGTGCCCTCCTTCTTGACGTCGCCGACGCCGATCGGGATCTCGTACGCGTGCTCCGGCACGGGGCCCTTGGTGCCACCGAGGATGGCGTCCTGGAAGTAGACGACCGGGTCGGGGTCGCGCACCGCCGCGTACATCAGGCCCTTGGCGTCGTGCGGGTTGGACGGCATGACGACCTTGAGCCCGCCGAGGTTCATCAGCATCGGGTGCGGGTTCTCCGAGTGCTGCGCCGCCGACGAGCCGGACGGGCCCGACATCGTGAAGTAGACGAGCGGCAGGTCGACCTGGCCGCCGGACATGTAGCGCAGCTTGGCCGCCTGGTTGGCGACCTGGTCCATCGCGACGTAGAAGAACGAGCCGACCATCAGGTCGACCACCGGGCGCAGGCCGACGGCGGCGGCGCCGATGCAGGCGCCGACGAAGGTGGCCTCGGAGATGGGCGTGTTGCGCACCCGCTCCTCGCCGAACTCGCCGATCAGGCCGCGGGTGGCGCCGATGATCGAGCGGTCGACGTCCTCGCCGAGCACGACGACCGTGGGGTCCTCGCGCATGGCGTCGCGCAGGCCCTCGGCCATCGCCTTGATGAAGTACTCACGGCGCTCGGCGGCAGGTGCTCCCTGAGCGGTCCCCCCGCTGATCGTCGTCTGGCGTGCGGTGTCGGTCTCGGTCTGCGTGCTCACGGCTGCTCCTTCCGGACCCGGCGCGGGGTGAGAGTGGCGAAGACGTCCTCGAGGGCTTCCTCGGCGTCGGGGAACGGGCTCTGCTCGGCGAAGGCGAGGGCGTCGTCGACGCCCGAGATCTCTTCGGCGTCGACCGCGTCGGCCTCCTCCTGGGTGAGGACGCCGGTGGCGATGAGGGTCTTGACGTAGGCCGAGATGGGCTCGCGGGCCCGCCAGGAGTCCTGCTCGTCCTGCGGGCGGTAGTTGCCCGCGAAGGTCTCCTCGCCCTCGTTGTGGCCGTGCCACCGGTAGGTCATGCACTCGATGAGGGTCGGGCCCTCACCGGCGCGGCCCCGGGCGACGGCCTGGTCGGCCGCCGCCCGGACGGCCAGCACGTCGTTGCCGTCGACCTGGACGCTGGGGATGCCGAACGGCGCGGCGCGGTCGGCGATCCGGCCGGCGGTGAGCTTCTCGGTGGCGGTCCACTCGGTGTAGCCGTTGTTCTCGACCGTGAAGATGACCGGCAGCTTCCAGATGGCGGCCAGGTTCATCGACTCGAAGAAGACCCCCTGGTTGGTGGCGCCGTCGCCGAAGAAGGTGACCGTGACGTTGTCCCGGCCGAGCTGCTTGTCGCCCCAGGCCGAGCCGGTCCCGATCGGGATGCCGCCGCCGACGATGCCGTTGGTGCCGATGATGCCGAGATTGAAGTCCACGATGTGCATGGACCCGCCCTTGCCGCGGCAGTAGCCGTCGACCTTGCCGAGCAGCTCGGCCATCATGCGGTCCACCCGGGCGCCCTTGGCGATGAGGTGGCCGTGGCCGCGGTGGGTGGAGGT
>CADCUB010000094.1 GCA_902805775.1 uncultured Frankineae bacterium
CGCGCCTGCTCCTCGGCCGGCACGCGCGCGGCCCCTGCCGGGCGCGCGGCGGCGCCCCGCGCCTGCTCCTCGGCCTGCTCGCGCGCCGCGCGGGCGCGCTGCCGCTGCTTGCTCACCGGCTCCTCCCCTGACGTCCGCGGGTCCTTCTGGTCACAGCGTCGCGACCCAGTTGGCGAGCAGCGCCGCTCCGGCGTCGCCGCTCTTCTCCGGGTGGAACTGGGTGGCCGACAGCGCGCCGCGCTCGACGGCGGCGGCGAACGGCACGCCGTGGACCGCCGTGGTGGTCCGGGTGTCGTCGACGGGTCCGCGCGCGGCGTAGGAGTGCACGAAGTAGAAGCGCTCGCGCTCGACGCCCGCGAACAGCGCCGAGCCCTCGGGCACGTCGACGGTGTTCCAGCCCATGTGCGGCACCACGTCCGCCTCCAGCCGGGTGACCGTGCCCGGCAGGATGCCCACGCCGGGAGTGCGCTCCCCGTGCTCGACGCCCTCCTCGAACAGGATCTGCATGCCCACGCAGATGCCGAGCACGGGCCGGCCCTTGCGCAGGCGGTCCCACACGAGGGTGCCGCCCCGGACGGCGTCGAGCCCGCGCATGCACGCCGCGAACGCGCCGACCCCTGGCACGACGAGCCCGTCGGCGTCCAGCGCCTGCGCGTAGTCGGAGGTGACGCTCACGTCGGCGCCGGTGCGCGCCAGCGCACGCTCGGCCGAGCGCAGGTTGCCCGAGCCGTAGTCGAGCACGGCCACCGACCGGCTCACCGCGTCCGCCCGGAGGTCGCGGGCGCTCCGCCGCTCACAGCGTGCCCTTGGTGCTGGGGACGCCGGCGACGCGCGGGTCGAGCGCGACCGCGTCGCGCAGGGCGCGCGCGACGGCCTTGAACTGCGCCTCCACGACGTGGTGGGCGTTGCGGCCCGACAGCACGCGCACGTGCAGCGCGATGTCGGCGGTCGCCACCAGCGACTCCCAGATGTGCCGCGTCAGCGTGGTGTCGTAGGACCCGATCAGCTCGACGAGCTGCGGCTCCTCGTGCACGACGTACGGCCGGCCCGACAGGTCGACCGCGGCCTGCACCAGGCACTCGTCCAGCGGCACGAGTGCGTCGCCGAAGCGACGGATGCCGGCCTTGTCCCCCAGGGCCTGCTTGAGGGCGGTGCCGATCGCCAGCGAGGTGTCCTCGACGGTGTGGTGCGCGTCGACCTCGAGGTCGCCCCGGGTGCGGACGGTCAGGTCGAAGCCGCCGTGCTTGCCGAGCTGCGCCACCATGTGGTCGAAGAAGGGCACGCCGGTGTCGGATCTCGACTGCCCGGTGCCGTCGAGGTCGAGCTCGACGCGGACGTCGGACTCCTTCGTCGAGCGCTCGACCAGCGCGGTGCGCGTCATGTGCGGAGGTCTCCGAGGTCGGCCAGTGCGGACAGGAACGCCGTGGTCTCGTCCCGCGTGCCGGCGTTCACGCGCAGCCAGCCGGACAGGCCGGGGCCAGCGCTGACGTCGCGGACCAGCACCCCGCGGTCGAGCAGGGCCCGCCAGACCTGAGCCGGTCGGGCGAACGGGCCGAACAGCAGGAAGTTGGACTCCGTCGGGACGACCCGCAGCCCGAGCGCCGTGATCTCGCGCGCCATCCGGTCGCGCTGCTCCTTGACCTGCTCGACGGTCCCGAGCAGCTCGTCGGCGTGGGCCAGGGCGACGCGAGCGGCGGCCTGGGTGAGCGCCGACAGGTGGTAGGGCAGGCGCACCAGGCGCAGGGCGTCGACGACGGCCGGGCTCGCGGCGAGGTAGCCCACCCGCGCGCCGGCGAGGGCGAACGCCTTGCTCATCGTGCGGCTCACCATGAGGCGCGGGTGCCGCTCGAGCAGCGTGACGGCGCTCGGGCCGCCCGCGAACTCGGCGTACGCCTCGTCCACCAGCACCATCGCGTCGCTGGCCTCGCACACGGCCTCGACGACGTCCAGTCCCGTGACGGTGCCGGTCGGGTTGTTCGGCGTGGTGAGGAAGGTGACCGCCGGCCGGTGCCGGCGCACCGCCGAGACCGCGGCGTCGAGGTCCAGCGTGAAGTCCGGAGCCCGGCGCTCGGCCACCCAGCCGGTGCCGGTGGCCCGTGCCAGCAGCGGGTGCATCGAGTACGACGGCTCGAAGCCCAGGGCCACGCGGCCGGGACCGCCGAACGCCTGGCAGACCTGCTGCAGCACCTCGTTGGAGCCGTTCGCGGCCCAGACCTGCGAGGGGTCGAGGACCGCGCCGGTCCGGCCGCCGAGGTAGGTGGCCAGGTCGGCGCGCAGCGCGAGCGCCTCACGGTCGGGGTAGCGGTTGAGCGTTGCCGCCGCGGCTCCGACGGCCTGCGTCAGGTCGGCGACGAGGGAGGACGACGGCGGGTGCGGGTTCTCGTTGACGTTGAGCTGCGCCGGCGAGCCGATCCCGCCCTGTCCGGACTGCGGCGCGCCGTACGGCGTCAGGCCGCGCAGGTCGTCGCGCAGCGGCAGCGCGGCCAGCCCGTCCGGTCCCGCCGTCGCACCGGCGACGTCGGTGCGGGTGGGCACGGCGGGGCTCCTCGGACGTCGGACGGCGGTGGGCCGGTCGGGTGCAGCCTAGCGGCGCAGTGCTCGCCGTCGCGGTCCGGCGGGCGCCGTCGAGGTCCAGCAGCGTCGTCGCCCTCCGGCGGGCGCCGGAGCGGTCCGCGCCGTAGCCTTCCGGCCGTGCCGGACCGCCTGCCGCTGTTCCCCCTGGGCATGGTGCTGCTGCCCGGGCTGCTGCTGCCGCTGCACGTGTTCGAGCAGCGCTACCGCGACCTCGTGAACGACCTGCTGGCGATGCCGGAGCAGGAGCGCAGGTTCGGCGTGGTGGCCATCCGCTCCGGGCGCGAGGTGGGCGCCGACGGGGTCACCGCGCTCCACGAGGTCGGCTGCGTCGCCCAGCTGCGCCGCGTGGTGCCGTACGACGACGGGCGCTTCGACCTGGTGAGCACCGGCGCCACGCGGTTCCGTCTCACCGGACTCGTGGAGGGCGCCGCCGCCTACCCGACCGGGACCGTGGAGTGGCTGCCCGACGAGCTCGGCGTCGCGGACGAGGCCGCGCTGCTCGACCGGGCTGTGCGCGCCGCCTTCTCGGCCTACCTCGCAGCGCTCGCCGCCGCCCGTGACGAGGACGAGCCGCAGCCCCTCGAGCTGCCCGACAGCAGCCTGGTGCTGTCGTACGTCGTGGCGGCCTCCGTCGTGGTCGACCTCGAGGACCGCCAGCGGCTGCTGGCCGAGCCGGACGGCGTCGCCCGGCTGCGGGCCGAGCTGGCGCTCCTGCGGCGTGAGGTGACCCTGCTGCGCACGCTCACCTCGACGCCCGCCCCGGAGCTCGCCCGCTCTCCGGTCCACCCCAACTAGGGGCGCTCCTCACGCCGATCGGGCCGTGCCTGTTCCGGCGGGCCGGTCCACAGTCAGGCCTGCGCACCGCGTCCCGTGCGGCGCAGGGCGGTCAGCACGAGGTGGGTCAGCAGCGCGGCGATCGGCCAGCCGAGCAGCGCGGAGGTCGCACGCAGGCGTACGGCCACCTGCTGGGGCCCGGAGGCTCCGGCCGCGACCAGCTCCGCGGCCGTGCCGTTGCCCACGAGGTTGCCGACGACCATGGCGACCCACGCTGCCGCCAGGCCTCCGACGGTGAGGCCGAGGACGACAGCCGGTCCGTGCGCCGACGCCCACCACCAGCTGAGGACGCCGCCGACGGCCCCGGCGACCAGGACCGCGGCGAGGTAGTAGCCGTCGACCGCGATGAACAGGTCGCCGGGGCTGCCGATCAGCTCGACGTCGCCGCTCGCGATCCGCACGGTCACGGGAGGTGCCAGCGCTGCCCACATCAGGCCGACGGGGGCGCCGACCAGGACGGTCACCGCGACCGTCAGCATCCCGGCCCAGACGTCCTTCCACCACGACGGTGAGGTGCGGAGCGGGGCGCTCGACAGCGGCGTCCCGCCTGCCGACTCCCGCGCGTCGGGGCTGACCCAGGGCGAGGTCACCGGTCGGTCAGTGCCAGGCGTCGGCGGTGCGCCACACCAGGATGTCGAGGATCCGCAGCTGCGTCACCGGCGCCCCCTCGTCGGCGGCCAGCCGCTCCAGCCCGGCGAAGGTCTCCCGCTCGCTCTGCAGGTCCTCCCGCATCTGCATGCAGAGCAGCTCCATGAAGTCCTGCCAGGACCGGTCGGTGGCACGCGGGATGGCCCCGGGCGCGGTGTAGGCCTCGAAGATCCGGGAGTCGTAGATCGGGACGAGGTCCGGGCGCTTGCGGTGCAGCACCTTGGACACGATCGTCCCGCGCACTCCCCTGCCGGCGTAGCGCGGCTCGTCCAGGATGCCGAACAGGCCGGCGACGCACAGGACGTGGTCGTCGTCGGCGTCCTGCAGCCCGACGTCGGGCAGGTCGGCGACCGCTTCGAGTGCCGGGAGCATCTCCTGCAGCAGGGAGAAGCGCCCGCCGTCGACGTCGGCGCCGAGCAGGATCGGCGCCAAGAGGTCACCGTCGACGAGCTCGGCGGAGCCGTTGGTGACGAGGCGGTCGTACGCCGGGTAGGCGTAGCCGTTGCGCACGTCGAGGTAGTCGAGCAGCAGCTGGTCGGGCTGCTCGACCACCAGCGTGCCGGCGCACAGCTTGATCGTGGAGGAGGGCGTGGGTGCCGGTGCGGTGGCGGGACGCAGGACGCGCTCGGGCTTGTGCTGGTCCATGAGGGGGACGCTCCGATCGGGGGACAGCGCTGGCCCTGCCGGACCCTAGCAACGCCGCCCGCAGCCGTCCCGGAGCCGCGACTAGCCCTTGACGCCACCCTCCGAGGCGCCGCGCACGAAGTAGCGCTGGAAGCTGAAGAACAGCACCGCGACCGGGATCGTCGTCAGCAGCGCAGCACCCATCTTGAGCGGGAACTGCGTGCCCGAGCCGAGCTCGCCGCTGGTGAGGCTGGCGAGTCCGGTCACCAGGGTGCGGTACTCCGGGCTCTGCGTCGTGACCAGGAAGTGGCTGAACTCGTTCCAGGAGCCCTGGAAGCTCAGGATCGTGAGCGTGATCAGGGCCGGCTTGGACATCGGGAGCACCACCGACCAGAAGATCCGGAACGAGCCGGCGCCGTCGATGCGGGCCGCCTCCTCGATGGAGACCGGGATCGTGTCGAAGAACTGCTTCATGATGAACACGCCCGCGGCGTCGACGAGCAGCGGCAGGATCATCGCCTGGTAGGTGTCGAAGATGCCCAGCTGCGTGACGATGAGGAACTTCGGGATCAGCAGGGCGACGCCCGGCACGCTCATGACCGCCAGGACCGTGGCGAACAGGAAGCCGCGTCCGCGGAAGTGCATCCGCGACAGCGCGTAGCCGGCGAGGCTGTCGAGGAACACCCGGGCCGCGGTCACCACCGTGGTGATGAACACCGAGTTCGTCAGCCAGGTCCCGATGGGGACGGAGGAGTCCCCGCCGTCGATGCCCAGGATGCGCCGCCACGCCGTCAGGTCGACCGGATCGGGCCACGACAGCGGTGCCGCAGCGGCCTGGGGGTCGTCCTTGAACGACGCGGCGATCTGGATGAAGAACGGGTAGAGGTACAGCAGCGCGACGACGATCAGCAGCGCGTACGCGAGCGCGCGCCCCGGGCCGGGACGGCCCGGGCGGCGCCGTACGGGTGCAGCCGGTGCCGACGGCGCCACGGGACGCGTGGCAGGCGCGGGCGTGGTGCGGGTCATCGCCGCTCACCACCGGTCTGCGGGGCGGCGCCGACCAGGTCCGAGCCGCGGCCGGCAGCGGCGGTGGTCGCCGCGACCGGTGCGGTCGAGACCCCCCGGCGACGCCGACGGGGCTCGCGGTCCTCCGCCAGCAGGCGGCGCTGCAGGAAGGTCAGGACGATGATGATCAGGAAGACGATGAAGGCCATGGCGGCGCCGGAGCCGTAGTCGAGCGAGCGGAAGCTCGTCGCGTACGACAGGAACGCCGGAGTCATCGTGGTGCCCGCCGGCGCACCCTTCCCCATGACGTAGATCTGGTCGAACACCTGCCAGGTGCCGATGAGCCCGAGCGTGGTCACGAGGAAGAGCGCGGGCTTGAGCATGGGCAGCGTGATCAGACGGAACTTCTGCCACGCGGAGACCCCGTCGAGGGCGGCGGCCTCGTCGACCTCGACCGGCAGGTCCTGCAGAGCGGCGAGGAACAGCAGCATGAAGGTGCCGGTCGTCGTCCACACCGCCAGCACCACGATGACGCACAGCGCCACCGACGGCCCCGAGAGCCACTCCCACAACGAGCGTCCGAAGATCTCGCCCTGCGCCCAGGACGGGTCGTCGGGGACGCCGACCGCCCCCAGCAGCAGGTGCAGCGTCCCCCTCGAGTCGCTGAACCACTGCGGTCCGTCGATGCCCACCAGCCCCAGGAAGCGGTTGACCGCGCCCGTGTTCGAGAACAGGAACAGGAACACGGTGGAGATGGCGATCGAGCTCGTGACCGCCGGGAAGTAGAAGGCGGTCCGGAAGAAGCTCTTGCCCCTGATGTTGGAGTTGACGACCAGGGCCAGCAGGAGGGCGCTCGCCGTCTGCAGCGGCACGACGAGCAGCACGTAGTAGAAGGTGTTCCCCAGCGACTGCATGAAGGTCCGCCGGGTCAGGCCCTCCTCCGTGAACAACGACGTGTAGTTCTCGAGCCCGACGAAGCCGGCGTTCCCGCCCGTGAAGGGTGAGCCGTTGCCGTTCCAGTCGGTCATGCTCACGTACAGCGCCATGAGGATCGGGACGAACAGGAAGAGCCCGAGCACGATGATCATGGGAGCGGTGAACAGCCAGCCGGTGATGCCCTGCTTGCCGTAGATGCCGGTGCCGGTCCGCTTGCGGGCCATGCCCCTCCTTCGGGGTCGGGGGCGGACCGGCACGTCGGCCGGCGCGCCCCGTCGGGACGTGGGACTAGCCGCCGAGGGCCGCCGAGCCGTTCTCCTGGAAGCTCTCCAGGGCCTTGTCCAGGTCACCGCCCTTGCCGAGGGTCGCCAGCTGCGAGTTGAAGTCGGCGAGGACCGGCTCGAAGCCGGGCAGGTTCACCGGGCCCTGGCCGTACTCCCCTCCGGCGGCGAAGGCGGCGTCCTCCGGGTACTCCTCCGCGAAGCGCTCCGCTCCCTCGACCGTCGACGGCATCACGCCGTACGCCTCGGCGAAGGCCATCTGCTGGTCGACGCTGGTGAGGTGCTCGACCAGGTCGACCGCCGCCTCCTGGTTCGGGCTCTTGGCCGCGATCCCCCAGCAGTTGGTGAACAGCAGCGTCCCCTTGCCGCCGGGCCCCTCGGGCAGCTCGGCGACGGTCGCCTCGACGTCCGGGAAGTCGTTGCGCAGCGCGCCGCGGATCCAGTTTCCCTCGATGGTCATGGCGCCGATGGCCTTGCCGAAGGCCTCTCCGCCCCAGCCGGCGGCCGGGTCGGTGTCGGTGTTGAACTTGAGCACCCCCGCGTCCATCATCTTCTTGACCTGCTCGAGGCCCGTGCGGACCTCCGCGCTGTCGGCGGTCACCTCGCCGCCGTCCTCGGCGACGAACCAGCCGCCGGCCTGCGTCACGAAGGCCCCCGACCGGTTGATGTCGTTGCCGATGACCAGGCCCGTCGTGCTGCCCGAGGTCAGCTTCTGAGCCACGGCCTCGAGCTGCGCCCAGTCCTTCGGGACGTCGGCCTCGGTCAGACCGGCCTTCGTCCACAGGTCCTGGTTGATGATCAGTGCGAGCGTCGAGTAGTCCTTGGGTGCGCACTGCAGCTTGCCGTCGTAGGTGAAGGTCTCCACCAGCGACGGCAGGAAGCTGTCGGCGTCGATCTGGTCCCCGTAGGCGAGCAGGTTGCCCGCCTCGGCGAAGTCGCCGACCCGCGCTGCGTCGGTGTAGAAGACGTCCGGCGGTGTGCCTCCGGCGAAGCCCTGGCCGAGCTGCTGCGGCAGGTCTGACGCCGCGATGACCTCGACCTCGTTGCCGCTCTCCTCCGCCCAGGCCTGGGCGGCGTCCTCGACGGCCTTGGTCTCGGCGTCCCCGGAGCTCCCGATCATGATCTGCAGGGACGCCGAGCCGGACTCCTCCTGCTCTGTGCCCGACGACGACTCGTCGAAGCCGCCGCCGCCGCCGCACGCCGACAGCGTCAGTGCGGCCGTCACAGCAGCGACTGCGGCGCCGCGGCGCCGGGTGGTGCGGGCGAGCAGTGGACGTCGGTTCATGTGGGCCTCCGTGGGCTCGAGGGCAGCTCGGGTCGGGTCGGATCAGGTCAGGCGAGTGGTGTCGGCGGCGGGCATGGCGGGGCGGGACGGCCGCGACGGGGTCGCGGCGGACGAGGCGGGACGGGACGGCCGCGACGGGGTCGCGGCGGACGGGGCGGGACGGGACGGCCGCGACGGGGTCGCGGCGGACGGAGTCGGGTCGGACCCCGGAGTGCTGGGGAGGACGGGCGGCGGGCCGATCCGCTGGGAGCTGGACCGCTCGACGACGCTCGGCTCGAGCAGGACGCCGGTACGCCGCCCGGCCGCCGGCGGCTCGCGCGTGAGCAGGCCGAGCATCGTCGTGGCGATCCGGGCCAGCGGCTGACGCAGGCTCGTGAGGTCGAAGGCGGCGGCGAGCGGACTGTCGTCGAAGCCGACGACGCCGACGTCGGCGCCCGGCCGCAGGCCCCGGTCGCGCAGTGCCGTCCACACGCCGAGCGCGAGCGTGTCGGACGCGCACACGAGCGCGCCGCCTCCACCCAGCCGATCCAGCAGCGGTGCCGACGCGGCGGCGGCCTCGTGCACGTCCTGCGTCGTCGTGCCCTCGAGCCCGTCGGTGACCAGGCCGAGCTCGGCGCAGGTCGAGCGCCACCCCTCGCGCCGGTCGTCGCCGACGGGGGATCCGGCCGGCCAGCCGAGGAAGCCGATCGACTCGTAGCCCTGCGCCACCAGGTGCCGCACCCCGACGGCCACTCCCGTCCGGCCGTCGACGTCGACCCACTCCCCGACCTCGGGCTCGTCCCACACCCGTCCGAAGGAGGCGAACGGGACAGCGTGCGAGCGCAGCCACGACGGGCGCGGGTCGTCGTGACGGGTGTCGGTGAGCAGGAAGCCGTCGACCGCCCGCACGCCGAGCAAGTGCTCGTACTCCGCGGTCGGATCGTCGACGTCCGCCGCCGAGAAGGTCACGACGTGCACGTCGCTGGCCCGGGCCGCGACGGTGAGCTCGTACAGGAACGGCTCGGTCAGCGTGCCCAGGCTGGTGCCGTCCGGACAGCCGACCTGCAGACCGAGGGCGGCGGCTCGCCGCCGGCGCAGCGCCCGTGCCGCGGTGTTGGGACGGAAGCCCAGGCGTGAGATCTCCAGGAGCACCCGGTCCCGGGTCGGCGGGGCGACCCGCTCCGGAGCGTTGAGCACGTTGCTCACCGTCTGGCGGCTGACGCCGGCGGCCGCAGCCACCTGCACGAGGGTGGCCCTGCTGGGGACGTGGCCGGCGCCCGGCCTGCGCAGAGCTGCCACCGTGTCCCTCCCTCGCCGTTTGAACGTTCAAGGCCAGGCGTGGATAGTGGCTCCCGTGTTGCAGGCCTGTCAATCCACGGATGCACGACCGAGCGCTGGGCAAGGGAGGCCGACCGCCAGTCCCCGTCGATCCCCAGGCTGACGCCGGACCCGCCGTCCCTGGGCCGCTCATTGAGGCCGACGCTGTCCATCCGAAGCCCAGCCGCGGTCTCAGCGTTGATCTCAGGCGCACTGCCACCCGTACTGCCAGCCGTGCTGCCAGCCGGACGCCTTGTCCGACGTGACAGCCGACGCCCCACTCGACGCCCGACCCCAGCCTCCCGACGTCCGACCTGACACTCGACCTGACTCCCGCCCGACGCCCGACCTGACTCCCCGCCCGACGCCCCTCCCGACGCCCGTCCCAATGCCCCTCCCGACGACCGACCCAAGGCCTCGCCCGATGCCGATCCGGCGCCTGACCCGACGCCCGACCTGACCCCCGCCTGACGCCCGACCTGACGCTTCGCCCGACGCCGCCCTACCTGGAGCCGCCGCCATGCCGCTGCCGTCCGCACCGCTGCGCCAGCCGTGGCTGCACGAGCTGGTGGTCTGCGTCAA
>CADCUB010000095.1 GCA_902805775.1 uncultured Frankineae bacterium
CCCCTCCCCGCCCGTTCCGCCGCCGTACGCCGCCGGGCCGGCGGACGCGCGCCTGTGGCGGCTCGCGCAGGTCGACAGCGCCTGGCTGACCACCGCGGCCGGGGCGACGGCCGAGCACCGGCGCGACGCCGCCACCGCCCGGCGGCTGCTGGTGCGCGCGCTCGCGCTGCACGCGCGGGTCCTGGCACGCTGGCCGGCCCTGCGCACCGCCTACCGGGCGGCCCTGCCGGGACTGGTGGCCCCCGGGACGTGGGAGGGCACGCTCGCAGCCGGAGCGCCGAGGCCCTGACGGACCGTCGTCCGGGATGGAAGGCTGGCCGGGTCTGACCCGGGAGGAGCCTGCTCGTGAACGCGCTCGGAGCCGTCGTGGTGCGGCGCCGCTGGACCGTCCTGGTCGCCTGGGTCGTGCTCGTGGCCCTCGGGTTCACCGTCGGCAGCGGGGTCTTCGCCCGGATGACGGCCGTGGGCGGCTCCTCGTCCGCCGAGTCGATCCGCGCCTGGGACCTGCTCGACGAGGTCGCGACCACCGGGCCGCGGGTCGTCGCCGTCGTCGACGGGGTCGACCCCACCGCCACCGACGTGCGTCGGGAGGTCACGAGGGCCACGGCCGACCTCGCGGAGCTCGACGGCGTGGCGCTGGCGGCCGATCCGTACGGCCCGGCCGGCCCGGCGCTGGTCGCGCGCGACGGCCGGGCGCTGGTCGTCGCCGCCGACCTCGAGCGCGACCTGCAGGACGAGCAGCAGGAGCAGGTGGTCGACGCCGTCGTGGAGCGCCTGCGCGACATCGACGTCGGCACCGTGCAGGTCGGCGGCGACCTGCTGCTGAACCGCGAGATCAACGCCGCGGTCGAGCACGACCTCCAGCGCGGGGAGCTCATCAGCCTGCCGGTGGCGCTGCTGGTCATGGTCGTCGTGTTCGGCGGCGTCCTGGCGGCCGGGCTGCCGCTCGTCGCGGCGCTGTCGACCATCGCCGGAGCGCTGCTGGTGCTGCTCGGCGCGTCCTACGCCCTGGACCTGTCGCCCGACGTCGTCAGCGTCGTGACGGTCCTCGGCCTCGGCCTGGCCATCGACTACGGCCTGCTCATCGTGAGCCGGTTCCGGGAGGAGCGGGCCGGCGGCCTGGCGGTGGCCGACGCGGTGGTGCGCACCTGCGCCACCGCCGGCCGCACGGTCGCCTTCTCCGGCGTGACGGTCGCGGTGTCGCTGTGCGGCCTGCTCGTGCTGGACGACCCGACGTTCCGCTCGATGGGCGCCGCCGGTGTCGCCGTCGTGCTCGTGGCCGTCGCCGCCGCCCTGACGCTCACCCCCGCGCTGCTGGCGCTGCTGGGCGGCCGGCTGCGCGTGGACGCCGCGGCGGTCTCGGACGACGGCGGCTTCGCCCGGCTCGCCCGGCGGGTGCAGCGACGGCCCCTGGTGGTGGCGCTCGCGACGGCGGCCGTGCTGGCCGCGTCCGCGGCGCCGTTCCTCGGGGTCCGCTTCATCGAGGGCGGCGCCGAGCTCATCCCCCGCAGCTTCGAGACCCGGCAGGTGGCCGACGCGCTCGGGACGCGCTTCGAGGGCCGCGAGACGGACCCCGTCACCGTGGTGACGCGCCTGGCCGCCGGCAGCCCCGAGCTGCAGGCGTGGACCGAGCGCGTCGACGGGCTGCCGCAGGTCCGGTCCGTGCTCCCGCCGGAGGCGCTCGCCGACGGGGTCACCCGCGTGGAGGTGGTCCCCACCGGCACCCGCCAGGGCGACGCGGCGATGGACCTCGTGCGTGCGCTGCGCGACGACCGGCCCTCCGACGACGCGCTCGTGACCGGCTCCGCGGCGTTCCTGCTCGACTTCAACACCTCGCTCGCGGACCGCCTGCCCTGGGCGGCGCTGCTCGTGGCGACGGCGACGTTCGTCCTGCTGTTCCTCATGACCGGCTCGGTGCTCGTGCCGGCCAAGGCGCTGGTCATGAACGTCCTGTCGCTCGGCGCCTCCTTCGGGGCGCTCGTCCTCGTGTTCCAGGACGGCTGGCTGGCCGGCCCGCTCGGCGTCGAGCCGGCCGACGGGCTGCAGACCTGGGTGCCGGTGCTCGTCTTCGTCTTCGCCTTCGGCCTGTCCATGGACTACGAGGTCTTCCTGCTCTCGCGCATCAAGGAGCTCGTCGACCAGGGCCACGACAGCGACACCGCCGTGGCGCTGGGCCTGCAGCGCAGCGGCCGGATCATCACCTGCGCGGCGCTGCTGCTCGTCATCGTCTTCGCCGGCTTCGCGACCGGGGACATGGCGGCCATCACCCAGCTGGGCCTGGCCATGGCGGTGGCGATCGCCGTCGACGCCACCCTCGTGCGCTGCCTGCTGGTGCCGGCGACGATGACGCTGCTCGGTCGCGCGAACTGGTGGGCGCCCGCACCGCTGCGGCGGCTGCACGAGCGGTTCGGCGTCTCCGAGCACGGCCCGGTGGCCGTGCCCGAGGCCCGCCGCCCTGACGACCAGGCCTCGCCCCTCCCGCGCTGAGACGCCTCTCCGGCGGTCACCCGCCCTCGCTCGCGGAGGCGCCTCTCGCGCGCTCCGTCGACGGGAACCGCACCGCTCGTAGCCTCGACGCCGTGCACGTCCGCCCCGTCGGGACCGCCGCAGAGGTCCTGCTCGCCACCGCCCACGACCCGTTCGCACGCGGCACGCTGCGCCGGCCGCTGCTGCGCGGCTGGACGACCGACGGCGCGACCGCCTGGCTCAGCATCGACAACGAGGAGCGCACGTCCTACCTGTCCGCCCTGGGTGAGCCCGGCGTGGTGGGCGCGCTCGTCGCGGAGCTGCTCCCCGAGCTCCCCCCGCGGCAGCGCCTGACCGTGCCGCGGGGGACGCCGGCCCGCTTCCCGGCCTGGGCCGCGATGACCGGCGTCGACTGGGACTTCCGTTGGCTGGCCGAGCCGCCGCCGCGCCAGCGCGGGGAGGAGCGGGTGCAGCCCGTCGACGACGACCTCGCCGTGGAGGGGCTCCTGGTCGCCTCGTCCTCGCGGGCGTCCGTGCAGCCCGGCGATCCGGCCGTCCGGCGCTGGATCGGCGTCCGCGACGCGTCGGGGACGCTGCTGGCCTGCGCCGCCGACACCAGCAGCGCCACCGGGGTCGGCCACCTGTCCTCGATCGCCGTCGCCCCCCACGCCCGCGGCCGCGGACTGGGCAAGGCGGTGACGGCCGCGCTGGCCCGCCGGCTGTTCGAGGACGGCAACGACGTGGTCACCCTCGGCATGTACGCCGACAACCCCGAGGGCCGGGCGCTCTACGACGCGCTCGGCTTCCGCGACGAGCACCCGTTCACCAGCGGCCCCCTGCTGGTCCGGGGCCGCTGGTAGCTCCGGCTAGGAGGTGGGGCTCACGTCGATCCCCGCCTCCTTGCGCTGCTGCGCGGTGATCGGTGTCGGAGCACCGGTCAGCGGGTCACCGCCGCCGCCGGTCTTGGGGAAGGCGATGACCTCGCGGATCGACTCCGAGCCGGTGATCATCGCCGCGATGCGGTCGATGCCGAAGGCGATGCCGCCGTGCGGCGGAGGGCCGTACGCGAACGCCTCGAGCAGGAACCCGAACTGCTCGCTCGCCTGCTCCGGCGTCAGGCCGATGACGTCGAAGACCCGCTTCTGCACCTCGCTGGAGTGGATGCGGATCGAGCCGCCGCCGAGCTCGGTGCCGTTGAGGATGAGGTCGTACGCCCGCGCCGGCACGTCGGCCGGGTCCTTCGCGAAGGTGTCCTCGTGGCTCTTCGCGGGCGCCGTGAACGGGTGGTGCACCGCGGTCCAGCCCCCGGGGGCGCCCGAGGAGTCGGTGACGGCCTCGAACATCGGGAAGTCGGTCACCCACAGGAACTCCCACCGGGAGTCGTCCATCAGGCCCTGCCGGCGGCCGACCTCGAGCCGGGTGGCGCCGAGCAGGGCGAGCGCGTCGGTGCGCGCCCCGGCGGCGAAGAAGGCGCAGTCGCCGACCTGCGCGCCGACGGCCTCGCGCAGGCCCTCGCGCTCGGACTCGGACAGGTTCTTGGCGACCGGGCCGCCCAGCGTGCCGTCCTCGAGGAAGGTGACGTAGGCCAGCCCCCGCGCCCCGCGCTGCTTGGCCCACTCCTGCCAGGCGTCGAAGGTCTTGCGCGGCTGGGACGCCCCGCCCGGCATGACGACCGCACCCACGTGCGGCGCCTGGAAGACGCGGAACGGCGTGTCGGAGAAGTACGGCGTCAGGTCGACCAGCTCGAGGCCGAAGCGGACGTCGGGCCGGTCGACGCCGAACCGGCGCATCGCCTCGTCGTAGGTCATCCTCGGGAACGGCGTGGGAACGGCGACGTCCAGCACGTCGGACCAGATGCGGGCCATCACGGCCTCGGTCAGCTCGTAGAGGTCCTCCTCGTCCGGGAAGCTCATCTCGATGTCGAGCTGCGTGAACTCGGGCTGCCGGTCGGCGCGGAAGTCCTCGTCGCGGTAGCAGCGCGCGATCTGGTAGTAGCGCTCCATCCCGGCGACCATGAGCAGCTGCTTGAACAGCTGCGGCGACTGCGGCAGGGCGTACCAGTGGCCGGGCTGCAGCCGTACCGGCACGAGGAAGTCGCGCGCTCCCTCGGGCGTCGAGCGCGTCAGCGTCGGGGTCTCGATGTCGAGGAAGTCGCGCTCGTCCATCACCCGCCGGATCGCGCGCGTGACCCGTGAGCGGGTGCGCAGCGCCGAGGCCGACGAGGGCCGGCGCAGGTCCAGGTAGCGGTACCTCAGGCGCGCCTCCTCCCCGATCGTCGCGTCGTCGTCGATCGGGAAGGGCAGGGGCGCGGCGGCCGACAGCACCTCGACCTCGCTCGCGGCGACCTCGACGGCGCCGGTGGGCAGGGCGTCGTTGCGGTTGCCCTCGGGGCGCACCCGCACCTCGCCGGCGACCCGCACGCAGTACTCGGCGCGCAGGTCGTGCGCAGCCGTCCCCTGCTGCATGAGGGACTCGCGGACGACGACCTGGACCACGCCGGAGCCGTCCCGCAGGTCGAGGAAGGCCACCCCACCGTGGTCCCGTCGCCGGGCCACCCAGCCGGTCAGCGTGACGTCCGTGCCCGCGTGCTCCTCGCGCAGGGTTCCGGCCTCGTGGGTGCGGATCATCGCAGGTCCTCCCGCAGTCGTCGTACGAGCTCGTCGAGCGGCACCGAGACCTGCGCGTGGGCACGCAGGTCCTTGAGCTGGGCCGCGCCGGCCTCGAGGTCGCGCTCGCCCAGCACGACGGCGTACGCCGCGCCCGAGCGGTCGGCGGCCTTCATGGCGCCCTTCATCCCGCGGTCCCCGTAGGCGAGGTCGGCCGCGATGCCGACGCGCCGGAGCTCACCGACCAGCGCCACCGAGCGGGCCTTGGCGGCCGCGCCGAGCGGCACGAAGAAGACCTGCGCGCGCGGCGGCGCCGCGGGCAGCACCCCCTCGGCCTCGAGCGCGAGCAGGGTGCGGTCGACGCCGAGCGCCCAGCCGATGCCGGGCAGCGGCGGACCGTCGATGGCCTGCGAGAGGCCGTCGTAGCGACCGCCAGCGCCGATCGTCGACTGCGCACCGAGCAGCGGGTGGATGAACTCGAACGTCGTGCGCCGGTAGTAGTCCAGCCCGCGCACCAGCCGGGGGTCGTCCACGAACGGGACGCCCAGGTCCGTCAGGTGGCCGCGCACCGCCTCGTGGTGGGCCCGAGCGGCGGGCCCGAGCACGTCGGTCAGCAGCGGCGCGTCGGCAGTGGCCGTACGCACCTCCGGACGCTTGTCGTCGAGCACGCGCAGCGGGTTGACCTCGATGCGCCGGTCGGTCTCGGCGTCGAGCCCGCCGACGCGGGGCCGCAGCCACTCGCGCAGCCGGGCGCTGTAGTCCGACCGGTCCTCGGGGTCGCCGAGCGTGGCGAGGTGGAGCACGGTCTGCGTCAGGCCGAGCGAGCGGTAGGCCGCGTCGGCCAGCGCGACGAGCTCGGCGTCGAGCGCCGGGTCGTCGGAGCCCAGCGCCTCCGCGCCGACCTGCGTGAACTGCCGCTGGCGCCCGGACTGGGGCTGCTCGTAGCGGAACATCGGCCCGGCGTACCAGAGCTTCACCGGCAGGGCGCCGCGCTCCAGCCCCGCCGCGAGCGCCGCACGCACCGCGCCGACCGTCCCCTCCGGGCGCAGGGTCAGCGAGCGCTCACCGCGGTCGAGGAAGGTGAACATCTCCTTGCTGACCACGTCGGTCGTCTCGCCCACACCCCGGGCGAACAGCGCCGTCTCCTCGAAGACCGGCAGCTCGAGGTAGCCGTAGCCGGCGAGCCGCAGGGGGGCGGCCATCGCCTCACGGACGGCCAGCAGGTGCTCCGAGAGCGGTGGGACGTAGTCGGGGACGCCCTTGGGCGAGGCGTGCGGAGAGGCCGCGGCCATCACAGCCCTCGGGCGACCGGCACCGGCGGCAGGTCCTGCAGGTACGGGTTGGTGGCGCGCTCGCGCCCGATCGTGGTGGCGCTCCCGTGCCCGGGCAGCACGACCGTCTCGTCGGCCATGGGCAGGATCACCGACGCCAGGGAGGCTTGCATCTGCTCCCAGCTGCCGCCCGGCAGGTCCGTACGCCCGATCGAGCCGGCGAAGAGCACGTCGCCGGACAGCAGCACCGGAGGCGTCGCCTCGCCGTCCTCCTCGTGCCCCGGCAGGCGGAAGACGACCGAGCCGGCGGTGTGTCCCGGGGCGAAGTCGATCCCGATGCGCAGCCCGGCCAGCTCGAGGGGCTCCGCGGGGTCGAGCAGCCGCACGTCGTCGGGGGCGCTCCACTCGAGCCGACCGCCGAACAGCTGCGACGTACCGGCCGACAGGTACTTCGCCGGGTCCTCCAGCTGGTCGCGGTCCTGCGGGTGGATCCAGGCCGGAACGCCCTTCGCGCGGCACACGGGGGTCACGGAGAAGGTGTGGTCCAGGTGGCCGTGGGTCAGCAGCACCGCGACGGGCTGCAGGCGCTGCTCGCGCAGGACCTCGTCGAGCTGCGCCTCGACGCCGATGCCGGGGTCGACGACCACGCACTGCTCACCCGGGCCGGGCGCGACCACGTAGCAGTTGGTGTCGAAGGCCTGGGCCGGGAACCCGCGGACGAGCACGGACGTCCTCTCGGAGCGGTGGGGCACCGGCGGGAGCGCTCGGGTGCGGAACGGTGTCCGACCCTACCGGCGCGCTCCCGCGCGCCCCCTCGGCTTTACTCCTGCGCAGGACTGCCGGCACAGCGGCAGCAGACCTCCCCCGGAAGGACAGGTGTGGGCAACTCGCGTGACAGGCAGCTCGCGCAGCAGCGGGCCGACCGACTGGCCGCCCGCCAGGCGGCGGACGACGCCCGGCGCAGGCGGCGCACGGCGGTGCTGGCCGGCGCCGTCGCGCTCGTCCTCGTCGTGGGCGCGGCGATCGTCGCAGCCGTCGTCCTGCGTGAGCCGGAGGCGCCCGCCGCCGCCGCTGCCGGGACGGTGGACTGCGAGTACGAGACCACTCCGGACGCCGCGGCCCGCGACGTCGAGCCGCCGCCCGGAGACGACGTCGACGCCACGACGGTGTACGAGGTGACCCTCGCGACGAACCGCGGGGACGTCGTCTTCGAGATGGACAGCGCCGAGGCCCCGTGCACGGCTCACAGCCTGCGCTCGCTGGCCGAGGCGAGCTACTTCGACGGGACGCCGTGCCACCGCCTCACCACCGGAGGCCTGCAGGTCCTGCAGTGCGGCGACCCGGGCGGCACCGGCGCGGGTGGCCCCGGCTACCAGTTCGCCGACGAGAACCTCGAGGGAGCGACCTACCCGCGCGGCACGGTCGCGATGGCCAACGCCGGGCCGGGCACCAACGGCAGCCAGTTCTTCCTGGTCTACGGCGACAGCCAGCTGTCGCCGGCCTACACGCCGTTCGGCCGGGTCACCGCGGGCCTGGAGGTGCTCGACGCGGTGGCCGAGGCCGGCACGGACGACGCTAATGGCGCCGGGGACGGCAAGCCGAAGGTGCCGGTCACGATCGAGACGGTGCGCGCGGAGGCCAGCGCGGACTGACACACGGGCCCGGCAGACGTCAGGTGCTGGCTCAGGCGGTGACGAGCGCGCTCTTCGGGCTCCACCGCACGTTGCCGAGCGGATCGGTGATCTTCACCTGGTAGAAGTGCCTGGACCCAGGAGGCAGGCCGCTGTCGACGACGCTGATCCTCGGCAGCTTCCAGAAGCTCGACTGCACGGTCCGCGTGGCGATGAAGGTCGTGCCGTCGCGGCGCACCTGGTAGGTCAGCGTGGCGTTGTCGAGGTCCCAGGCCGCGCCGAAGTCGACCCGGATCTTGCCTCCGCCGAGGGGGGTCGCCGTCGTGGCGGGCACCGGCTTGGCCGGGACGACGGTGTAGGTGGGACCGCGCTTGTCCGGCGCGTAGGCCCTGATCGCCATGCGTACCAGCCCCTGCTGAGGGGTGCCGTTGACGGTGGGGAACTCCCCGCCCATGGCGATGTAGGACCCGTTGCCCGTGACCGACCAGCCCGCCTGCTTCTGCCCGGTGAAGGTCCCGGCCGCCATCTGGGGGAACCAGTGCAGGACGGTCGACGCCGGCAGTCCGGCGTAGTTCCAGCCGTACTCGTCGGGACCGGCGTTCTTCCTGGTCGGGGCGACGGTCTGTGCCAGCGCCCGCTGGTACCTCACCCGCGGTGTGGTGTCGGGGAAGCTGCCGATCCAGCGACAGGAGTAGGCGTGACCCACGCTGTAGAGGACCGGTCCGACAGGAAGCACGTCGTAGGTGTCGCCGTGGCAGTTGTTGACCACCGTCAGAGCACCGGTCAGCGGGTTGGCGGCGAAGGTGCCCTCGAAGTTGTTCTCCGTCGGCATGCCGAACTGGAAGGCTGAGCCGTAGATCTGCCGCCCGTCGGTCCGCAGGCTCGTGATCCCCGCGTAGGGGCCGCTGACGTGGATGACCTTGTTGGCGGCCCACGGCAGGACCGCACCCGTGGCGGCGCTCAACGACCCCATGCCGCGCGCGGCCTGGCCGTTCAGCGTCGTGAACGTGCCACCGACGATGACCCGGCTGCGGTCCGGTGCCAGCACCATGCTCCGCGGCTGGCCGTTCCCGGTCCTCGGCGCCCACGGGAGCAGCACGCCGTCGGTCCTCACCGCCGCCAGCGCCGTCCGCGCCCGGCCGTTGACGGACCCGAAGCTGCCGCCGAGGTAGAGGGTCGTCGGGGAGGCGGCCAGCGCCCGCACGGCGCCGCTCGTCGACACCCGGAAGGACCGGTCGAGCGCCCCTGTCGCCGTGCTGAAGGCCGCCACGTGCCCCATCGCGACCCCGTCGACCGTGGTGAAGTCACCACCGAGGTAGACGCGTGAGCCGTCGGGCGACCTCGTGATCACGCGCCCCTGGCCGTTGAGGGCGTGGGCGAAGCCGGCGACCCGGTTGCCGGTCCTGATGTCGTAGGCGAACAGGTGCGCAGCGGCGATCTCGCCGGCGCCGCCCAGGGCGACGCCCGGCGGCCGCGCGCGGGTGAAGTTGCCGGTGGCGTAGACGGTGTTGCCGACGAGCACCTGGCTCCAGACGACGCCGTTGACCTGCCAGGTCGGCAGGACGTCGGCGCTGACGGTCGCCGGCGTGCCCGCCGGCGGAGCCGTGTCGGCCGAGGCTGCGCCCGGCAGCACCAGTCCGGCCAGGACCAGTGCGGCGGCAGCCACCGCGGCGCGCCGCCGCGGGCCCGCGGCCCTCACTGCAGCGCTCCGGTGAAGGCGGCGGCGCTGTGGGCAGCGTCGACGTCGACGTGCATCTCGACGGACCTGGCCTGACCGGGCGGTACCGCGAAGACGTAGGTGGCGCGGGTGCTGCCCCCTGGCGGCACGGTGCCCGCGAAGTCCGCTGCGGCGGGGTGGTCGTAGACGGGCGAGGCGGTCCTGGGACGGGTGCCGTAGGTCGTGGTCACCACCACCTGGGACAGGTCGAGCGGCTGGGTCGAGCCGTTGGTCAGCGTCAGCGCCAGCACGCTCAGCGGACGGCCCGGGAAGCCCCCCGGTCCCGCCGAGCGCTCGACGTCGCGGCTCACGCTGTCGACCCGGATGGCGACGCCGTCGGGGTAGCGGACCGGCGCGGCAGCGGAGAAGCGCCCGGCGCCCGCGCGCAGGCTCCGGGTCGTCGACGAACCGGGCCGTTCGACGGGCTGGTAGGTGGCCGGGGCGGGGGGGTCGACGGCCGTGCCGGGCTGCTGCTGCGGAGCAGCGGCGGCGACGAGCTCGTCGGAGGACGAGGCGGGGCTGCTCGTCGGTGCTGAGGCGGCGCCGCAGCCGGCGGTGAGCGCGAGGAGCACGCCGATGCCGAGGCTGCGAGCGACCCGCCGGTTGCGGAGGACCTTCATGGTGCCCCTTCGGGAGGGCTCAGTGCGGCGGTGCACCCGCTGCTCGAGTGCCGTTCGCAGGACGATGGCACGGCCCACCGACGCAAGGGGACGTCCGCAGCTGGTGTGCCTGGCGAGGTTGCCCCTGGCGCAGGGGCGCAACCGCCACCACAGGGTGACTGCTCCCGAAGCGTTGCGCCAGCCCGGTCGCCCGACGCTCCTGTGACGGCGGTGTGGCGGAGCAGCGACCGGGGCCGGTCCTGCGTCCCGCGCCGGGGTCGGCCCGGTCGCAGGGGCGGTACGACCGGCGCAGCGCGACGACTACGACGTGACGCGGTAGGCGTCGTACACGCCCTGCACCGACCGCACCTGGTTGAGCACGTGCCCCAGGTGCTTGGGGTCGCCCATCTCGAAGGAGAAGCGCGAGACGGCGACGCGGTC
The DNA here is from genome assembly GCA_902805775.1 of uncultured Frankineae bacterium. Taxonomy (GTDB): domain Bacteria; phylum Actinomycetota; class Actinomycetes; order Mycobacteriales; family SCTD01; genus SCTD01. The sequence goes on from CADCUB010000095.1 coordinate 10,732, forward strand.
GCGGGTCGTCGTGACCGAGGCCGACAGGATGTTGACGTGCGCGTCGGACAGCACCCGCGTCACGTCGGACAGCAGGCGCGTGCGGTCGAGCGCCTCGACCTGGATGTTGACGAGGAACACCGAGCCGGCGGTCGGCGCCCACTCGACGTCGACGACGCGTTCCTGGGTCTCGAGCAGCGGTCCGGCGTTGACGCAGTCCCGCCGGTGCACCGACACCCCGCGGCCGCGGGTGACGAAGCCGACGATGTCGTCGCCGGGCACGGGCGTGCAGCACTTCGCGAGCTTGACCCAGATGTCGGACGTGCCCTTGACGACGATGCCCGGGTCGCTGCCCGAGCCGGAGGCGGTCCGCCGGGGCGGCCTGGTCGGCGTCGCCGCCTCGGCGAGGTCCTCGACCGCACCCTCGGCGCCGCCCATGCCCGCCATGATCTTCTGCACCGCGGACTGCGCGGACAGCCGGCCCTCGCCGATCTCGACGTACAGCGCCGTGACGTCGGTCAGGCGCAGGTCGCGGGCCAGCAGCGGCAGCGCCTCCCCGCCGAGCAGGCGCTGCAGCGGCAGACCCGACTTGCGGACCGCCCGGGTGAGCGCCTCCTTGCCGGCCTCGACGGCGTCCTCGCGGCGCTCCTTGGCGAACCACTGCTTGATCTTGTTGCGCGCCCGGGGGCTCTGGACGAACTGCAGCCAGTCCTGCGACGGGTGCGCCGACTCGGCCTTGCTGGTGAAGATCTCGACGACGTCGCCGTTGTCGAGCGTGCTCTCGAGCGGCACCAGCCGGCCGTTGACCCGCGCGCCGATGCAGCGGTGACCGACCTCGGTGTGCACCGCGTAGGCGAAGTCGACCGGGGTGGAGCCGGTCGGCAGCGACAGCACGTCGCCCTTCGGCGTGAAGACGAAGACCTCGGTGGAGTGCAGGTCGAAGCGCAGCGAGTCCATGAACTCGCCCGGATCGGCCGCCTCCTTCTGCCAGTCGAGCAGCTGGCGCAGCCAGGCCATGTCGTCGCCCTTGACCGGCGTCGGCGGCCCACCCTCCTTGTACTTCCAGTGCGCGGCGATGCCGTACTCGGCGCGGCGGTGCATCTCCTCGGTGCGGATCTGCAGCTCGACCGGCTTGCCCTGCGGGCCGATCACGGTCGTGTGCAGCGACTGGTACATGTTGAACTTCGGCATCGCGATGTAGTCCTTGAACCGGCCCGGGACCGGTGACCACAGCGCGTGCACGGTGCCCAGAGCGGCGTAGCAGTCGCGGACGTCGTCGACGAGCACGCGGATGCCGACCAGGTCGTAGATGTCGGCGAAGTCGCGGCCCCGCACGATCATCTTCTGGTAGATCGAGTAGTAGTGCTTCGGCCGGCCGGTGACCGTGGCGCGGATCTTGGCGGCCCGCAGGTCGGAGTCGATGCGGTCGACGACCTCGGCGAGCTGGGTGTCGCGCGAGGGGGCGCGCTCGGCGACCAGACGCACGATCTCGTCGTAGCGCTTGGGGTAGAGCGTCGCGAACGCGAGGTCCTCGAGCTCCCACTTGAGGGTGTTCATGCCGAGGCGGTGAGCAAGCGGCGCGAAGATCTCGAGGGTCTGCTTGGCGATCCGCTCCTGCTTCTCCGGCTTGAGCCAACGCAGCGTGCGCATGTTGTGCAGCCGGTCGGCCAGCTTGATGACCAGCACGCGCGGGTCGCGGGCCATCGCGACGACCATCTTGCGGATCGTCTCGGCCTCGGCGGCGTCGCCGAACTGCACCTTGTCGAGCTTGGTCACGCCGTCGACGAGCAGGGCGACGTCGGGGCCGAAGTCGCGGCGGACGTCGTCGAGCGTGTAGCGGGTGTCCTCGACCGTGTCGTGCAGCAGCGCGGCCACGAGCGTCGTGGTGTCCATGCCGAGCTCGGCCAGGATGACGGTGACGGCGAGCGGGTGGGTGATGTAGGGGTCGCCGCTGCGGCGCTTCTGCCCCTCGTGGTGGTGCTCGGCCACCTCGTAGCCGTGGATGACCGGCCGGAGGTCGGCCTTCGGGTGGTTGACCCGGATCGTGCGCACGAGCGGCTCGAGCACCGGCGGGGTGCCGCCCGCCTTGGCGGCGGTGAACCGCGCGAGCCGGGCGCGCACCCGGCGACCGGACGGCGGCCCGGGGGCCTGCGTCGGAGGCGAGGCGCGTACGGGGGCGTCCGAGGAGGCCTCGGTGTCCGCCGCGTCGTCCGACGCGACCCCTGCCGGGACGGCCGTCGGAGCCTCGTCGGCAGCGGACGTCCCGGGCGCGGCGGCCGCCCCGGTCACGTCGGCAGCCCGCTCGGAGCGGGGAGCGACCGACGTGGTCGTCCCCGGGCGGGCGTCCGGTGCCACGGGCGGCTCCCTGCAGCGATGAGGCGGACCTCCAGTGTAGGGACGCGGGGGCCGCTACGGACAGCCGCAGCCGCAGGGCGGTCTAGTACGTGAGCAGGGCGTGCAGCGGCACCCCGGGGTGCTGGTCCTCGAGGTGGGCGCGGCCGCCCAGGGAGGCCAGCTCCAGCAGGACGGCGAAGCCCACCAGCTCGGCCCCGGCATCGGCCACCAGCCGGCCGGCCGCGGCAGCCGTGCCACCGGTGGCCAGCACGTCGTCGACGACCAGGACCCGCTCGCCGCCGGCCAGGGCCTGGCGGTGCACCTGCAGCACGTTGGAGCCGTACTCCAGGTCGTAGGACGTCTCGTGCGTCGGACCGGGCAGCTTGCCGGGCTTGCGGACGGGCACGACGCCGGCCCCCAGGTGGTAGGCGGCCGGTGCGGCGAACAGGAAGCCACGCGCCTCGATGCCGACGACCTTGGTGGCGCCCGCATCGGCGCAGGCGGCCACCACCGCGTCGACCGCGGCCGCGAAGGCGTCGGGGTCGCCGAGCAGGGGCGAGATGTCCTTGAAGACGACCCCCGGGATCGGGAAGTCGGGCACGTCGACGATGCGCGACCTCAGCAGCTCCTCGACGCTCACCCGGCGGGATCCTCGGGGGCCGGCCCGGGCGCGTCGAGGATGCGGACGACAGCCCCGTCGGCGAAGCGCACCAGCACGCCCGGCGCGATCTCCAGCACCACCTCACCTGCCTCGACGCTCCTCACGATGGCGTGGATGCCGGCGGTCGTGATGACCCGGCTGCCGGGCGCCAGCGAGGCGCGCACCTCCGCCAGCGCGCGGGCGCGGGCGCGCTGCGGGCGGATGGCGAGGACGTACAGCCCGAAGACCAGCAGGGCGAAGAACAGCAGCTGCTGCAGCGCTTGTCCGCTGCCCATGCCCACCTCCGCACGTCGAAGAGCGGCCAGCCTAGTGAGCGGGCCCTGCCGTCAGCCCGCGTCGCCGAGCTCGAACGGGAGCGCGTCGCCGTCGGCCGCCCGTGCCGGCGGCGGGCGCAGCCCGAGATGGGCCCAGGCCGCGGGGGTCGCCACCCGGCCGCGTGGGGTGCGGATCACCAGTCCGGAGCGCACGAGGAAGGGCTCGGCGACCTCCTCGACGGTTTCCCGCTCCTCGCTGACGGCCACCGCCAGCGTCGACAGGCCGACCGGGCCGCCGCCGAAGCGGCGCACGAGCGCCCCGAGCACCTCGCGGTCGAGCCGGTCGAGCCCGAGCTCGTCGACGTCGTAGACCTCGAGCGCGGCGCAGGCGATCGCTCGGTCGACCACGCCGTCGGCGCGCACCTCGGCGTAGTCGCGGACCCGGCGCAGCAGGCGGTTCGCGATGCGGGGGGTGCCGCGGGAGCGGCCGGCGATCTCCTGAGCGCCGTCGGCCCGCAGGTCGACCTCCAGCAGCCCGGCGCTGCGGACGAGCACCCGCTCCAGCTCGTCGACCGAGTAGGGCTCCATGTGCGCGGTGAAGCCGAAGCGGTCGCGCAACGGCCCGGTCAGCAGTCCCGAGCGGGTGGTGGCGCCCACCAGCGTGAACGGCGCCACCTCGAGCGGGATCGCCGTCGACCCTGGGCCCTTGCCGACCACGACGTCGACCCGGAAGTCCTCCATCGCGACGTAGAGCAGCTCCTCGGCCGGCCGGGCGATGCGGTGGATCTCGTCGATGAACAGCACCTCGCCCTCGGCCAGGCTGCTGACGAGCGCCGCCAGGTCACCGGCGCGCTCGAGCGCGGGACCGCTCGTGACGCGGATGCCGGCTCCCAGCTCAGCGGCGATGATCATCGCCAGGGACGTCTTGCCGAGGCCTGGGGCACCGGACAGCAGCACGTGGTCCGGCGGGCGGCCACGACGGCGGGCGCTCTCGAGCACCAGCCCCACCTGCTCGCGGACCCGTGACTGCCCGACGAACTCGTCCAGCCGCCGCGGCCGCAGCGCCGCCTCGACGACCCGCTCCTGGTCACCGGCGCCCGGCTGCACGAGGGCCTGCTCGCCCCGGGCCGCGAGCTCGGCCAGCTCGCGGGCGACGAGCTCGTCCTCGCTCACGGGGTGCCGCTCACCGGCTGCGCCCCAGCTCGGCCAGCGCCGCCCGCAGGAGGGTCGGCACGTCCTCGCTCGTCGCGTCCGGGTGCCGGACGGCCAGGCCGTCGACGACCTGCTCGGACTGCCCGGCGGTCCAGCCGAGGCCGACGAGCGCGGAGGCGAGCGTGTCGCGCCAGCCGGGGGTCTGCGGCACCCCGGCCGTCGGGGCGGCCGTGGGCAGACCGGCCCTGTCCTTGAGCTCGAGGACCATGCGCTGCGCCCCCTTGCGGCCGATGCCCGGCACGAGGCACAGGGCGGCGAGGTCCTCGGTGGCCAGTGCGCGCCGCACGGCGTCGGGCGTGTGCACCGTGAGCACCGCCTGGGCCAGGCGGGGCCCGACTCCGGAGGCGGTCTGGAGCAGCTCGAACATCACGCGCTCGTCGTCGTCGCCGAAGCCGTAGAGCGTCAGGCTGTCCTCACGCACGACCAGCGAGGTGGCCAGCGCCGCCGGCTCCCCCACGCGCAGGCGGGCGCGGGTGCCGGCGGTGGTGTGCAGGGCGAGGCCCACGCCGCCCACCCGCACGACCACGCCGTCGGCGGTCAGGGCCGCGACCGTCCCCTCGACGCTGGCGATCACCGGCGTGCCCCGGCGCCGGGCACGGCCGCGACCGCCGCTGCCAGCCGGGCCTGGGCGGGTGCCCGCCACAGGTGGCAGATGGCCAGCGCCAGGGCGTCGGCCGCGTCGGCCGGTCGCGGCGGCCCGGGCAGGCGCAGCAGGCGCGCCACCATCGTGGCGACCTGGTCCTTGTCGGCCCGGCCGCTGCCCGTCACCGCCGCCTTGACCTCCGACGGCGTGTGCAGCACGACGGGCAGCCCGCGGCGGGCGGCGCAGGTGATCGCGACCGCGCCGGCCTGAGCCGTGCCCATGACGGTCCGGACGTTGGCCTGGGAGAACACCCGCTCGACGGCCACGGCGTCCGGCGCCAGCCGGTCGAGCCAGGCGTCGACGGCCACCTCGAGGGCGACCAGCCGAGGACCCAGCTCGTCGGTGGCGGGAGTGCGGACCACGCCGACGTCGACCAGGCTCACCCGCCCGGGCACGCCCTCGACGACCCCGAGGCCGCACCGGGTCAGGCCGGGGTCCACGCCCAGCACCCGCACCGCCGCACCTCCGTGGACACCGAACACCAGTTCGGGCGGAGCGTACGGCCCGCCTGCGACCAGCGGCGGGAGGCGCGCCCACGCCCTCGCCGATCATGGAGCTGTGGCACGCGCGAGGGCGGCCGCTGAGCGTGGCCGGCGTGCCGGACCTCCATGATCGCGCTGGAGGGAGGGTCAGCTGACCCGCTCGAGGACCTCGTCGCTGACGTCGAAGTTGGCCCAGACGTTCTGCACGTCGTCGAGGTCCTCGAGGGCGTCGACGAGCCTGAGCACCTTGACGGCCACCTCGTCCTCGAGCGGCACGCTGACGCTCGGCATCCAGGCGATGTCGGCGGACTGGACCTCGAGCCCCGCGTCGGTGCAGGCCAGGCGCACGGCGTGGGTGTCGGTCGCCTCGCAGACGACCTCGAACGCCTCGTCGAGGTCGTTCACCTCCTCCGCGCCCGCGTCGAGGACCGCCAGCAGCACGTCGTCCTCGGTCAGGCCGTCGGTCTTGGTGAGCAGCACGACGCCCTTGCGCCCGAACAGGTACGACACCGAACCGGGGTCGGCCGGCGTGCCGCCGTTGCGGGTGATCGCCGTACGGACCTCGGCGTTGGCCCGGTTGCGGTTGTCGGTGAGGCACTCCACCAGCACGGCGACGCCGCCGGCGGCGTAGGCCTCGTACATGATCTCCTCGTACGCCACGGCGTCACCGAGGGCGCCGCTGCCGCGCTTGACCGCGCGGTCGATGTTGTCGTTGGGGACCGACTGGCCCTTGGCCTTGGCGATGGCGTCGGCCAGCGTCGGGTTGCCCGCCGGGTCGCCGCCGCCTGTGCGGGCGGCCACCTCGATCGTCTTGATCAGCTTGGCGAACAGCTTGCCGCGCTTGGCGTCGATCGCGGCCTTCTTGTGCTTCGTGGTCGCCCACTTGGAATGGCCGCTCATGAGGAGGCCCCCTTCACCATGTCGACGAACAGCCCGTGCACGCGGTCGTCTCCCGTCAGCTCCGGGTGGAACGAGGTGGCGAGGACGCGGCCCTGGCGGACGGCGACGACCCTACCTGCGGCGCGTCCACCGGAGTCGGGCACGCGCGCGAGCACCTCGGCCCGCTCGCCCGTGGTCTCCACCCACGGCGCGCGGATGAAGACGGCGTGCACGTCCCCCACCCCGGCGAAGGGCAGGTCGGTCTCGAAGCTGTCGACCTGCCGGCCGAAGGCGTTGCGCCGTACGACGACGTCGAGCCCGCCGACGCCCTGCTGGTCGGGGCGGCCGTCGAGGACCTCGTCGGCGAGCAGCACCATCCCCGCGCACGAGCCGTACACCGGCAGGCCCTCGGCCACGTGCGTGCGCAGCGGCTCGAGCAGCTCGAAGACCTCGAGCAGGCGGCTGATGGTCGTCGACTCGCCGCCGGGCAGGACGAGCCCGTCGACGTCGTCGAGGTCGGCCGCCCGCCGTACGGCCGAGGCCCGCGCCCCCACTGCAGTCAGAGAGCGGACGTGCTCGCGGACGTCGCCCTGCAGGGCGAGCACGCCGATCCGGACGGGGCCTACCAACCCCGGGTGGCGAGCAGCTCGCCGGCGCCGAGGGAGTCGGCGGAGATGCCGACCATGGCCTCGCCGAGGCCGCGGCTGACCTTGGCGATGCGCTCGGCGTCCTGGAAGTAGGCCGTCGCCTCGACGCAGGCGCGCGCACGCCGTGCCGGGTCGCCGCTCTTGAAGATGCCGCTGCCGATGAAGACGCCGTCGGCGCCGAGCTGCATCATCATGGCCGCGTCGGCGGGGGTGGCGACACCGCCGGCTGTGAACAGCACGACGGGCAGGCGACCCAGCGATGCCGTCTCGCGCACCAGGTCGACCGGGGCGCTCATCAGCTTGGCGGCCTCGAACAGCTCGGTCTCGTCCATCACGGTCAGCCGCTTGATCTCGCCGAGGATCGTGCGGATGTGGGTGGTGGCCTGGCTGACGTCGCCGGTGCCGGCCTCGCCCTTGCTGCGGATCATGGCCGCGCCCTCGGCGATGCGACGCAGCGCCTCGCCGAGGTTGGTCGCGCCGCAGACGAACGGCACGGTGAACGCACGCTTGTCGATGTGGTGGGCGTAGTCGGCGGGGGTCAGCACCTCGGACTCGTCGACGTAGTCCACGCCGATCGCCTGCAGCACCTGGGCCTCGACGAAGTGGCCGATGCGCGCCTTGGCCATCACCGGGATGGAGACGGCGGCCTGGATGCCGTCGATCATGTCGGGGTCGCTCATGCGGGCGACGCCGCCGTCGCGACGGATGTCGGCGGGCACCCGCTCGAGGGCCATGACCGCGACGGCGCCGGCGTCCTCCGCGATCTTCGCCTGCTCGGCGTCGACCACGTCCATGATCACTCCGCCCTTGAGCATCTCCGCCATCCCGCGCTTGACGCGGTCGGTGCCCAGGCTGGGGGCGGGAGCGGGCGAGCTGTCTGCGGACATGGTGGGGTTCCTCGGATCGGTCGGACGGTGATCACGAGTCTAGGCGCTGTGGGGGCTTCCGGGAGCGGTGGCGATCATGGGGGCGCGGCGGGGGACGTGATCGCCACGTCCAGGGGCTCGTGCGGCGAGCCGGCCCGCCCCGGCCTCACCCCTCAGTGCGGCACCGTCGTGTCGTCGATCTCGAAGTACTCCGGCATCGACCGGTGGCCGGCCAGGCGCAGGGCCCGCGGGATCCGGCGCAGGCGGACGACGCGGGCGTCCCGTACGGCCGCGTTGTGGAACGACCGGGCCAGGCCGACGCGGGTCGAGGCGCTCTCCAGCTCCTGCAGCGCGTCCCCGCGGGGCAGCAGCGGCACCGCGGCCCGCAGCGCGCGCGACAGGTCGTTCTCCACCGCCTCGCGGCCCGCGAAGCCGACCTCGAGGGTCGCGCGGGCGGCCTGCTCGAGCGCCTCGCGCTGCGGTCCGGGTGGCAGGGCCGAAGCGACCGCCCGGGCGGCGGACGCCCGCCGGACGAGCTGGGCGTCCAGGGCCGCCCAGGCGGCGTCGACGCGCGCGTGCAGGCGGTCGAGCCGTCCAGCGGTCCAGGTCACGTACAGCGTCGCGAGGGCGAGCAGCAGGACCGCGAGCACGAGCCAGGTGGTCAACGCGGCGCCGGGACGCGGTCACGGCGCGGCCGCTCGGCGATCCACCGGCGCAGGGTGGTCAGCACGCGCCCGGCGTCGTCCTCCTCCCCGTCCTCGAGCAGCGCGGCGAGCACCTCGAGGTCGGCGTCGACCTCGACGTGCGCGGTCGGGGGGACAGCCGCCAGGACCGTCTCGTAGACGGCGACGACCTGCGCGGTCACCGTCTGCCAGTCGTAGCGCTCGACCGCCGCGCGGGCCACCCGGGCCAGCGCGCGCCGGCGCGGCTCGTCGAGCAGCAGGTCGCCGAGCGCACCGGCGAGCGCGCCCGGGTCGCGCACGGGCACGAGCACCCCTGCGCGGCCGCCCTGCAGGACCCGCCGGAAGGCCTCGAGGTCGCTGGCGACGACCGGCGTGCCGGCGGCCATCGCCTCGACCAGGACGATGCCGAACGACTCGCCGTGGGTGTTGGGGGCGCAGTAGACCGAGCCGCTCGCGAACACCCGCGGCTTGTCCTCGGGCTCGACCAGCCCCAGCAGCTCCACCCGGTCGCGCAGGCTGCGCGGGACGGCGGCGCGCACGTCGTCGACGTCGCCCGGCCCGGCCACGAGCAGGCGGACGTCGGGCACGAGGTGCACCAGCTCGGGCAGCGCCTCCAGCAGCACGGCCAGCCCCTTGCGGCCCTCGTCGATCCGGCCGAGGAACACGACCGTCGGCCCGGCGGGCCGACCGGGCAGCGGCGCAGCGCCGTCGAAGCGGGCGACGTCGACGCCGTTCGGGATCAGGACGGCGTCGCCGCCCAGGTGCTCGACGACGACCCGGCGCGCCGCCGGCGAGACGGCGATGCGGCCGGAGACCTTCTCGAGGACCGGCTGCAGGGCCGTCCCGAAGACCTGCAGCGCGCGGCTGCGGGCGGTGGCGGTGTGGAAGGTCGCCACCATCGGCCCGGTGGCCGCCATGCAGGCCAGCATCGACACGCTGGGCACCGTCGGCTCGTGCACGTGCAGGACGTCGAACTCCCCTTCCCGCACCCAGCGACGCGCCCGCGCGAGCGAGAGCGGACCGAAGACGAGCCGGGCGACCGAGCCGTTGTAGGGGATCGGGACGGCGCGGCCGGCGGGGACGACCCACGGCGGCAGGTCGGCGCGGTCCGGGTCGTCCACCGGGCTCAGCACCGACACCTCGTGGCCGAGGGCGAGCAGGTGCTCGGCCAGGTCGCGCACGTGCGACTGCACCCCGCCGGGCACGTCCCAGGTGTAGGGACAGGCGATCCCGACCCTCATGCGGTGCCGACCCTCATGCCGGGAGCGTGCGGCGCGGGTCGTCGACGGCGAGGTCGTCGAGCCACAGCCGCTGCAGCATGTGCCAGTCGGCGGGGTGCGCGGCGATGCCGTCGGCGAAGGCGTCGGCCAGCGCCTGCGTCATCGTCGCGACGTCGGTGTGCGGTACGGCCGGGTGCCAGACGACCTGCCACCCGTCGGGCCGGAACGACAGCGTGACGGGCAGCAGCGTGGCGCCGGTGCGCAGGGCGAGCGACGCCGGTCCGGCCGGCATCCGTGCCGTCGCGCCGAAGAAGTGCACGTCGATGCCGCGTGCCGACAGGTCGCGGTCGGCGAGCAGGCACAGCGTCCCGCCGGCCTGCAGCCGTTCGACGAGCACGTCGTACGGCGGCCGCGGCCCGCCGGTCAGCGGCAGGACCTCCATGCCGAGCGACTCGCGGAAGGCGACGAAGCGGTCGTAGAGCGACTCCGGCCGCAGCCGCTCCGCGACCGTCGTGAAGGGCACGCCGGTCGCTGCGCACCAGGCGCCGGCGTGGTCCCAGTTGCCGCTGTGCGGCAGCGCCATGACGGTCCCGCTCCCGGCGGCCAGGCTGTCACGCAGCCGGTGCTCCCCCACGGTGGCCATGCCCGCGACGACCCGCTCTCGGGAGGTCACGGGCAGGCGGAACACCTCGCACCAGTAGCGCGCGTAGGACCGCAGCGCCTGCCGGGTCAGGGCGTCGAGGTCGTGGCCGGGGGCCACGCGGGCCAGGTTGGCGCGCAGCTGGTCGACGGCGCGACCGCCGCGCCGCCACGCGAGGTCGGCCCCGGCACGGAACACGGCGTGCGCGACCTGCTCCGGCAGCGCGCGGACGAGCGCCCACCCGCAGGCGTACGCCGCGTCGGCCAGTCGGCCGGTGACCCGGGCGGCTCCGCGCTCGAGCAGCCGGTTCACCGCACCGCCGCCGCGGCCTGGCGACGCACCTCGAGCAGGCGCTGCACCACCGTGACGGCCGAGGCGGCGGCCAGCGCCCACAGGCCCACCGGCAGGGCCCAGCTCACGCCCAGGCCGCTCAGGCCGGCGCCGACCAGCACGATGATCAGGCGCTCGGCCCGCTCGGCGAAGCCGACGTCGCAGCGCAGGCCCAGCCCCTCGGCGCGGGCCTTGGCGTACGACACGAGCGACCCGGCCACCAGGCAGAACAGCGCCACGCCGGCGAGCAGGCGGTCGTCGCCGTCGCCGACGAACCACAGCACCAGGCCGCTGAACACCGCCGCGTCGGCCAGCCGGTCGCAGGTGCTGTCGAGCCAGGCACCGAACAGGCTGCGCCGCTCCAGCCGGCGCGCCATGGCGCCGTCGAGCATGTCGGTGAGCACGAAGGCGGTCACGACCATCGTGCCGACGAACAGCATCCCGCGGGGGAAGAAGGCCAGCGCGCCGCTGACCACCCCGAGCGTCCCGACCACCGTGACGGCGTCCGGCGACACCCCGGCGCGCAGCAGGGCGCCGGCGACCGGGTCCACGACGCGGGCCAGCGCGGGGCGCACGCGCAAGCTGAGCATCGGGGTCCGTCCGTCGCAGGGGGAGCTGCGGGTCCACGCTAGTGGCGCGGCGGTCTTGTCCACCTGCGCGCGCGAGGGGAGGCTGTGACGCCCCCGGGCGGTCCGGGGGGACTTCCCGGGAGGTACGACGTGCGCGCTCCCCGCTCGGCCGAGCAGGCACCGGCCCCGGCGCCGAGGGCCCCCGCGCTCGTCCGCAACGTCGCCGTCGTCGGCCACAGCGGTGCCGGCAAGACCACGCTCGTCGAGGCCCTGCTCGTGCACGCGGGAGCGGTCGCCCGTGCGGGGCGGGTCCTGGACGGCACCGCGACGACCGACAGCGACGACGTCGAGCAGCGCCTGCACTGCTCGGTCTCGCTCGGGGTGGCCCAGCTCGAGCACGCCGGCGTCAAGCTGACCCTGCTCGACACCCCGGGATCCCCCGACTTCGTCGGTGAGCTGCGGGCCGGCCTGCGGGCGGCGGACGCGGTGCTGTTCGTGGTGTCGGCCGTCGGCGGGCTCGACGCCGTGACGGCGCAGCTGTGGTCGGAGTGCGCCCTGCTCGGCATCCCCCGGGCGGTGGTGGTGACCCAGCTCGACAAGCCACGCGCCGACTTCGACGAGGCGGTCGCGCTGTGCCAGCGGCTGCTCGACGAGGCGGTCGTCCCGCTGTCCCTGCCGATGCACGACGACGACGGCAGCGTCGCGGGGCTGATCGCGCTGCTCGACACGCGGGTGGTCGACCACTCCTCCGGCGCGCGGGTGGAGCGGCCGGCCGATCCCGAGCACGTCGCCCTGACCGAGAGCCTGCGCGCGCAGCTGCTCGAGGCGGTCATCGCCGAGAGCGAGGACGAGACGCTGCTCGACCGCTACCTCGAGGGCGCGGAGCTCGACCTGCAGACGCTGACGACCGACCTCGAGAAGGCCGTCGCCCGCGGGCACTTCCATCCCGCGCTGGCCGTCGCGCCGCTCACCGGCGTCGGAGTGCAGGAGCTGCTCGACCTGCTCGTGACGGGCTTCCCCTCACCGCTCGAGCACGGCACGCCCGCGGTCACCCGGCCCGACGGCTCCCCCGTCGCACCGCTGGTCTGCGACCCCGACGGCCCGCTGGCGGCCGAGGTGGTCAAGACGACGACCGACCCCTACCTCGGGCGGGTGTCGTACGTCCGGGTCTTCTCGGGCACGCTGCGCCCCGACCTGCCCGTCCACGTGTCGGGGCACGGCGGGACCGGCACCTGGCACCGCCCCGACCACCCCGACCACGACGTCGACGAGCGGGTCGGCGCGCTGAGCTCGCCACTCGGCGGCGCGCTGCGCCCCGTGGCGTCCTGCCCCGCCGGTGACCTGTGCGCGGTCGCCCGGCTGACGTCGGCCGAGACCGGCGACACGCTGTCGGGCCGCGACGACCCGCTGCTGGTGTCGCCCTGGGACCTGCCGGAGCCGCAGCTGCCGGTGGCCGTGCAGGCCGAGTCGCGCTCCGACGAGGAGCGGCTCGGCCAGGCGCTGGCCCGCCTGGTGGCCGAGGACCCGACGCTGCGTCTCGAGCGGCGGGTCGACACCGGCCAGCAGCTGCTGTGGTGCATGGGCACGGCGCACGCCGACGTGGTGCTCGACCGGCTGCGGGTGCGCCACGGGTTGAGCATCGCGACGCCGGAGGTGCGGGTGCCCCAGCAGGCGACGCTGGCGCGACCGGTCACGGTCACCGGCCGTCACGTGAAGCAGTCCGGTGGCCACGGGCAGTACGCCGTCGTCGTGCTCGAGGTCGCTCCGGGTCCCCCGGGCTCGGGAGTCGTCTTCTCCCAGCGGGTGGTCGGCGGGGCGGTCCCGGGGACCTTCCACGGCAGCGTGGAGAAGGGGGTGCGCGCGCAGGCGTCTCACGGTGTCGACGGCTCCGGCCCTCTCGTCGACCTCGAGGTCGTCCTCGTCGACGGCAAGGCGCACTCGGTCGACAGCTCCGACGCCGCCTTCCAGGCAGCCGGCGCCCTGGCGCTGCGCGAGGCCGTGGCGGCCGGCGGGACCGTGCCGCTCGAGCCGTGGAGCGAGATCGCGGTGGCCGTGCCGACGGCGTTCGTCGGATCGGTGATGAGCGACCTGTCGGGACGGCGCGCCAGGGTCACCGGCAACGACCCCGACCCCGCCGACGACGACCGCTGCGTCGTACGGGCTGCGCTGCCGGAGGCCGAGCTGCTCACCTACGCGACAGCCCTGCGCGGGGTGTCGCACGGGACGGGCAGCTTCACCCGCACGCCGCTGGGCTTCGAGCCGGCGCTCGCGCGCCGCTGAGGCGCTCCGCCGGAGGTCAGCTCACGCAGGCGCTCGTGCGCCGCTGAGGCGCTCCGCCGAGGTCAGCTCACGCAGGCGCCGACTGCACGGGCCCGTCGGCGCTCAGCCGGCTGAACACCGAGCGGCTGAGCACAGCCATGGCGGCGGTGTCCGTCCCCTCGAACTGGAGCACGGCCTGCCTGGAGCCCTCGTCCAGCCGCAGCACCCGGCAGTCGGTCCGGATGACCGTGGAGTCGTCGAGGACCAGCTCGGCCGTCGCGACGTCACCCACGAGGAGGTCGTCGGAGCGGCCCACCTCGATCCGGCACCCGCTGCGCGACAGGTCGAGCGTGCGACCGGTGACGTCGTCGGCCTCCTCGACCCGCAGGTGCACGTCGCACGGCACCTGCGCCCGCGGCTCGGCCCGCCTGTGCTCGCGCGCGATGACGCTGACCCCGCTGATGACCAGCCGCCCGGGACGGTCCCCGTACGCCTGGCTCGCCACGCCCTCGAACACCACCAGGGTGTTGGTCAGCGGCGTGTAGGTGCTGGCCCAGGTGCGCTCGCCGTGGAGCATGGCCGCGATCTCCGGCGTGGTCGTGACGTGACTGGTCACGACCAGCCCCGTCGGGCTCGCGTCCCACGACTCGAGCTCGGCGAGGACGACGACGTCCCGACCGAGGGACACCAGCGAGACCGTGCTGCCGGGGAGCGGGACGTCCTGCTCCTGCGAGGTGTGCTGCGATGTGGTCACGTGGCCTCCACGGTCGGCGTCCGTCCCTGCGCTGCACTCCACACAGTAGCCGCGACAACGCGCACAGTGGTGCTCAGGGTCACACCTCCGACCAGGCCTGCGCGAGCAGCGCCCGCGTGTCGGGCAGCAGCTGCGGCAGGACCCTGGTGTGCCCGACGACCGGCATGAAGTTGGTGTCGCCGCCCCAGCGCGGCACGACGTGCTGGTGCAGGTGCGCGGCGATGCCTGCCCCGCCCACGACGCCGAGGTTCATGCCGACGTTGAAGCCCTGGGCGCCGGTGGCGTGGCGCAGCGCCCGCAGCGCGTGCTGGGTGAGGCCGGCGACCTCGGCCGCCTCCGGCACCGACAGCTCGTCGTACGACGCGACGTGCCGGAACGGCACGACCATCAGGTGCCCGGAGTTGTACGGGTAGAGGTTGAGCACGGCGTACGACAGCTCGCCCCGGGCGACGACCAGGCCGTCCTCGTCGCTCAGTGACGGGATGGAGCAGAACGGGCAGCCGCCGTCCTTGCCCTCGCCCTTGATGTAGGCCATCCGGTGCGGGGTGTAGAGCCGCGCGAAGGCGTCGGCGATGCCGACCCCCTCCTGCTCCTGCGGACCGGCGCCGAGCTCGGGCCCGGGCTCGGTCACGCCCGCGACTCCACCGCGGCGACGAGCTTCTCGACCGCCTCGTCGACCGGGACACCGTTCTCCTGCGTCCCGTCGCGGTAGCGGAACGACACCGCGTCCTTGAGCACGTCGTCCTCGCCGGCGATGAGCATGAACGGCACCTTCGCCCGCTGCGCCGAGCGGATCTTCTTCTGCATGCGGTCGTCGGAGGTGTCGACCTCGACCCGGACGCCGCGTCGGCGCAGCCGGTCGGCCACCGCCAGCAGGTGCCCGTCGTAGTCGCTGTGCACCGGTATCCCGACGACCTGCACGGGCGCGAGCCAGGCCGGGAACGCCCCGGCGTAGTGCTCGAGCAGCACCGCGAAGAACCGCTCGATCGAGCCGAACAGCGCCCGGTGCAGCATCACGGGCCGCTGCCGGGTGCCGTCGGCGGCCGCGTACTCCAGCCCGAAGCGCTCCGGCAGGTTGAAGTCGACCTGGATCGTCGACATCTGCCAGGTGCGGCCGATGGCGTCGCGGGCCTGGACGGAGATCTTGGGGCCGTAGAACGCCGCACCGCCCGGGTCGGGCACCAGCTCGAGGCCGGAGGCGTCGGCCACCGACTGCAGCGCGGCGGTCGCCTCCTCCCACGCCTCGTCCGAGCCGACGGACTTGTCCGGGTCGCGGGTGGACAGCTCGAGGTAGAAGTCCTCCAGGCCGTAGTCGCGCAGCAGGCCGAGCACGAACGTCAGCAGCGACGCCAGCTCGTCGGCCATCTGCGCGCGCGTGCAGTAGATGTGGGCGTCGTCCTGGGTGAAGCCGCGTGCCCGGGTCAGCCCGTGGATCACACCGGACTTCTCGTAGCGGTAGACGGTGCCGAACTCGAACAGCCGCAGCGGCAGCTCGCGGTAGGACCGCCCGCGGGCCGCGAAGACCAGGTTGTGCATCGGGCAGTTCATCGGCTTGAGGTAGTAGTCGGCGCCCGGCTTGTCGCCCACGGCGTCGAGCTGCATCGGCGGGTACATGCCCTCGGCGTACCAGTCGAGGTGGCCGGAGGTCTCGAACAGCGTCCCCTTGGTGATGTGCGGGGTGTTGACGAACTCGTAGCCCTCCTCGACGTGCCGCCGGCGGGAGTACTCCTCCATCGCCATGCGCACGACGCCGCCCTTGGGGTGGAAGACGGCGAGCCCCGAGCCGATCTCGTCGGGGAAGGAGAACAGGTCGAGCTCGGTGCCGAGCCTGCGGTGGTCGCGCTTCTCGGCCTCCTCGAGCATCGTCAGGTGGGCCTTGAGCGCGTCGCGGCTCTCCCAGGCGGTGCCGTAGACGCGCTGCAGCTGGGCGTTCCTCTGGTCGCCGCGCCAGTACGCCGCGGCCGTGCGCATGAGACGGAACGCCGGGATGTCCCGGGTGGTCGGCAGGTGGGGACCGCGGCACAGGTCCTTCCAGACCAGCTCCTCCCCCACCAGGTTGTCGTAGATGGTCAGCTCGCCGCCGCCGACCTCCACCGTCTCCTCGCCTCCGGCGAGCGCGGCGCTCGACCCGTCGTCGTCCGACGACGAGCCCTTCAGCCCGACGAGCTCGAGCTTGAACGGCTCGTCCGCCAGCTCGTCGCGGGCGTCCTCCTCGCTGACCACGCGGCGGGAGAAGCGCTGCCGCTGCCGGACGATCTGCTCCATCCGCTTCTCGATGGCGGCGACGTCCTCCGGCGTGAACGGCCGCTCGGGCAGGAAGTCGTAGTAGAAGCCGTCCTTGACCGGCGGCCCGATGCCGAGCTGCGTGCCCGGGAACAGGTCCTGCACGGCCTGGGCGAGCACGTGCGCCGCGCTGTGCCGCAGCACGGCCCGCCCGTCCTCGCTCGCGTACGGCACGGCCTCGACGACGTCGCCCTCGTGCACCACGTGGGCCAGGTCGCGCAGCTGTCCGCCGATCCGTGCCACCGCGCTGTCCTTCACGCCGGCCGCCCGCAGGACCTCCCCGGCCGTCGTGCCGGCCTGCTGCGTGCTCACCGTGACGGAGACGGGAGCGGCGGCAGGCGGGGCGCTGGGCGACATCGGGCACTCCTGGGCTCGAGGACGGCGGCCCAGCGTATCGGCGGGGTGCCGGCCGTTGACGCGCGACGGGCGGCGCCCCGGGACAGGGCGCCGCCCGTCGCGGCGAGCGGAGGAGAGCTAGGCGAGCGAGGCCTCGAGGGAGATGTCGACGCCGGCGAGCGCCTTGCTGACCGGGCACCCGGCCTTGGCCGCCTCGGCGGCCTTCTGGAAGCCGGCCTCGTCCAGGCCCTCGACCTGGCCGACGACCTTGAGCACGATGCCGGTCAGCTGGAACCCTCCACGCTCCTGGTCGGGCCCGAGCGTCACGTCGGCGGTCACCTCGAGGCTCTGCGGCGTGCCGCCCGCCTCGGCGACGTTGGCCGACAGCTGCATCGCGAAGCAGGCGCTGTGCGCCGCCGCCACGAGCTCCTCGGGGCTGGTGGTGCCGCCTGCCTCGTCGGCCGCCCGCTTGGGGAACGAGACCTCGTAGGTGCCGACCTTGCTGCTGCTCAGCTCGACCTGGCCGGAGCCGTTCTCGAGCGTGCCGGTCCAGGCGGTGCGGGAGGTACGGGTGGGCATCGGTGCTCCTTGGGGTCAGGGGACGCGCGGTTGCAGGTGCAACTCCGCCAGACCGCTGGTGTTCCCCTCCGCGTGTCCCGCGTCACCCGGACCCACCGCACGCCGCGGACTCGCGTCGGCGCCGTCGCTCGGTCGGCAGGCGCGACCGGGCGGCAGGTCAGGCGGGGCGCGCTCCGGCTCAGCCCACGGCGCGCAGGCGCCCGTCCGCGGGGCGCGCCGGCGCCGCCTCCCAGGGCTCGAGCAGACCCGAGGTGATCGCCACGGCGACCGCCTGCGTCATGTTCCGGGCCCCGAGGTGGCGGTTGATGTGGCGGCGGTAGGTCTTCACCGTGTCGGGGCTGAGGTACAGCGCCCGACCGGTCTCGACGACACTCAGACCACGGGCAGCGGCGGTCAGCACCTCACGCTCCCGTGACGACAAGATCTCCATGCTCATCAGGACGACGTGGGTGTCCCACGGTCGCACACCAATTCGTGCTGTCGATCACTCCTCGACGCTGCGTGACCGAACCGCTGAGTTTCCCGGACGGGCGGGGCCTCCGGGGGCGGTCGCGCAGCTACGGTGGGCGCTCCCACAGTCCGAGAGGTGGCTCACATGCGCCCCCTGCACCGAGCCCTCGCTCCCCTGCTCACGAGCGCTCTGCTCGTCCTGGGGACGGACCTCGCCCAGGCCGCCTCCGCGCCGACAGCGCCGCGACTGCGGATCTCCGCCATGCCGGCGAGCATCACCGCCGGCCAGGCCTCGAAGGTCTGCGTCCGGACGCTGCCGAACGAGCGCGTGAACCTGTACGCCTACACGCTCCCGAACCGGACCTACCGCCTCGTCCGCACGGGGGCCGCGGCGAACACGCTGCCGTGCTGGCAGGTGCGTCCCGGCGCCGACACCCGCCTGTACGCCGCGCCGGCGGCCGGCCCCGCCAGCCGCAACAGCTCGTCCGTCGTCATCGACGTGATCCCCGCCGCGGCCGGCGGCACGTACGTCGCGCCGGTGCGCACCGCCGTCCGCCAGCTCGCCGTGGCCGCGGAGGACAACATCGGCTACGACCGTGACCGCTACTTCGGCGACTGGATCGACGCGGACGGCGACTGCCAGAACACGCGCCACGAGGTGCTGATCGCGGAGTCGCAGGTGCCGCCGACCTTGAGCGCACGCCGCTGCACGGTCACCGCCGGGGCGTGGCGCTCGTTCTACGACGGACGGCTCTACACCTCACCCTCGCAGGTCGACGTGGACCACCTGGTGCCGCTCGCCGAGGCGTGGGGGTCCGGGGCGCGCTCCTGGACGCAGGCGCGGCGGGTCGCCTTCGCCAACGACCTCGGCGTCGCCTACGCCCTGAACGCCATGCCCGGCGCGCTGAACTCGGCGAAGGCGGCGCGCGGACCCGAGTCGTGGATGCCGCCGGTCAACCGCTGCCGCTACGTCGAGATCTGGACCGCGGTGAAGCACCGCTGGCGGCTGCGCGTCGACCCGGCCGAGCGGGCCGCGCTGGTCGGCTTCGCCGACGCCTGTCCCGACAACGTCCTGCGCGTCCCGCGGGTCTAGCTCGGCGGGTCGGTCGTGATCAGCCGCGGAGGGCGAGTGCGAGCAGGCACGCTGCCAGCGCGATGACGTTGACGAGGACCGCGCACAGGAGGAAGGCCCCTGCCTGGTCCCACGAGGTGCCGAGCTCGTGCCGGGCAGGTGTGCTCACGCGGTCCGACGTCGCTACGCCCATGGCCGTGACGGTGGCACGGCTTTGTCCCTACGCACAGTATCCGCGAGGTTGCGTTTCCGTGACGATGCCCGGGCGGTCAGGCCGGACCCGGTCCCTTACGAGGGCGGTCAGGGGTGGACGTAGCAGGACTCGAACCTGCGACCTCACGCGTGTGAAGCGTGCGCTCTAACCAACTGAGCTATACGTCCCGGCGCTCTCGCGCGGCGGCGACACTACCTCAGCCCGACGACCTCGAGGACGCGCGGCACGAGGTCCCAGCGCCCGGCAGCCCACACGGCCACGCCCAGCGCGACCAGCCCGCCGAGGGTGACCACTGCCGACAGGACGGGCCGCCGCTGGGCGTCGGCCCACGCCACTCGGGCGCTCGCCCTGGCGCGCTGCAGCTGCCGGTCGGCCCAGCCGAACTCGGTCGACCAGATGTAGAGCCCGAGCAGGACCGGCGGGATGGTCAGCGGCCCGGGAGCGACGATCAGGGCGCCTCCGAGCAGGACGAAGGCGAGCCCGAGCAGGAAGACCGCCGCCTTGAGCAGCGGCGCGCCACCGGGCGCCCGGCGCACCCGGGCGCGCCACCCGGTCGTGCGCAGGTACCCCGGGACGCGCACGGCCGGCACGAGGACGGCCTCCGGACTGACGGGCTCGGCGCTCACCGGCTCAGACCTCCCCGCTGGCGAGCGGCGGCCCCCCTGGCTGCGCCGGTGCCTGCTCGCCCTGCTCCTCCGAGATCAGGAAGGCTGTCACGGACCCGGGGTCGCCGTCGACCCCCAATCCGGTCACGACGTCGACCTGCTGCTCGTCGACGTCGAACGCCCCGACCGCGCTGACCGCTCCCGCGCCGTCCTGCGCCCACAGCACGTAGGTCGTGGCGTCGTCGTTGGGCGCCAGCCCGTCGACGACGACGGCGACCTCGAGGTCGCGCACCACCGCGACGGCCACGACGTCGCCGTCGTCACTGGTGAGTGGGACGTCCCGGGCGCCCGGACTGGACAGCTCCCGCACGGCGACGGCGAGCCGGTCGCCGTACCGCTGCGCCTCCTGCTCTCGGGCCTGCAGCGCGAGGTTCCACCCGCCCAGGCCCAGCACGACGGCGGCGGCGGCGGCCGCACCGATCCACCGCCTGGCCGAGCCGCTCCTGCGCTCCCGCCGCGACCGGGCGTCGGCGAGCGAGCGCACCTCAGGCTGCGCCGGACCGGGCGTCGATGCGGGAGCAGCCTCGGACGGCGAGGAGTCCGCGCGCGGCAGGCCGGCGCGGATGCCCTCGAGCACCGAGGCCGGCGGCTCCACCGGTTCGACGACGCGGGCGAGCACCGCCAGCGTCGCGCTGTGCTCGGCGACGTCGGCCTGGCAGCGCGAGCAGGTGAGCAGGTGCGCCCCGAAGTGCTGCTCCTCCTCGGGCTCCAGCGCCGACAGCGCGTGCCCGGCCGCCAGCTCCTCGTAGACGACGTGGTCGTCCGGGCGGTTCACGACGTCCCCCGCGGGTCGGCCGGCGTCCAGCGGCCGGGAGGCTCCGTGCCGCCCGCGCCGTTCGACAGGCCGTCGAGCGACTCCTTCATGCGCTTCATCCCGGCCAGCATCCGGGTCTTGACCGTGCCCAGCGGGGTGGCGGTCAGGCCGGCGATCTCCCGCTGCGTGTAACCGCCGAAGTAGGCGAGGGCGAGCGCCTCGCGCTGGGGCTGGGGCAGCGTCTTGAGGACCTCACGGACGCGTTCCCGGCGCACGAGCGACCAGACGGCGTCGTCGACCTTCGGAGCATCGGACTCCTGCATGTCGAGGACGTCGGCGGACGTCCGTCGCTTGCGGAGGTTCTCCTCCCGCCGCACGCTGTCGACGGCCTTGTGGTGGGTCATGCTCAGCAGCCAGGTCGAGAACCCGCCGCGCTCGGCGTCGAAGCGGCTGGCGTCGCGCCACACGGCCAGGAAGACCTCCTGCACGACGTCCTGAGCCAGCTGCTCGTCGGTGAGGATGCGCCGGGCCAGCCCGTAGCAGGCACGGCCGTAGCGGCCGTACAGCGCCTCCAGGGCCTGCGCGTCTCCCGACCGGACGAGGACGACGAGGGCGCGGTCGTCCGGCTCCTCGGGGGCGGCAGGCCGCCGCGGCTCGTGCGGAGGTCCGCTGCCGGCGGGTCGCCCGCGGGGCAGCGTCATCGTGGAGGTCCTCACGTCTGTGGTTCGCCGCCGGCGACCGCGCGGATGGGACTTCTCGGGTGGTGTGACCAGGTCAACGTAGCGGCGACGCCCCGCACAGGAAACCCGTTCGCGCGCGCCCGGCGGCTGAACGGGTGAACGAACGGGACGACTCGGACAGTCACGGTTCGGTACGGGCTGCGGAGGGGATGCTCAGGCCTGCGGGGTCGTCGGACCCCTCTTGAGGAGGAGCCCGAGCCATGACCCGCCGTCCGACCTCGGTCAGCTCGGAGCTGCACCTGCGCCTGGTCGTCCCCGGCGCAGCGTCCCTCCCCGTCCTCGCGGACCTCGAGTACGACCCCGCCGACCCGTACGCCGTGCAGGTGTCGTTCCACACCGGCACCCCGTCGTCCGGTGATGTCGTGCAGTGGACGTTCGCCCGCCAGCTGCTGACCGACGGCGTCGCCGCTCCCGCCGGCGAGGGCGACGTCCAGGTGTGGCCGTCCTCGACCGCCGGGAGCTCGGTGGTGTGCCTGTCGCTGTCCTCGCCGTCGGGTCGGGCGCTGTTCGAGGTGCCGCTCGGCGAGCTGGCCGAGTTCCTCGGCCGCACCTACGCGTCCGTGCCGACCGGCTCGGAGGCCGACCACGTCGACGTGGATGCCGAGCTGGCGCTCCTGCTGTGGGCCGAGCCCGAGACCTGAGCACGACTCCCCGGCTCTGCTAGGGTTCACCCGCGTCGCAGGGGGCCGCAGGGCTCAGGGCGACACGCGGACGTGGCTCAGTTGGTAGAGCACAACCTTGCCAAGGTTGGGGTCGCGGGTTCGAATCCCGTCGTCCGCTCGAAGAGCGCCGAGCAGGTGCTCGCATCGTGGCCGGGTGGCCGAGTGGCTTAGGCAAGGGCCTGCAAAGCCCTGTACGCGGGTTCGATTCCCGCCCCGGCCTCCCAGATCAGAAGGACAACTGCACAGCACGGGCGATTGGCGCAGTCTGGTAGCGCGCTTCCCTGACACGGAAGAGGTCACAGGTTCAAGTCCTGTATCGCCCACACCAAAACCGCAGGTCAGACGGGGTGCAGCATCCCCGGCAAGATCGCGAAGTCACTACTGGTAGCCAAACTGGTAGCCACGGACTTCGCAGAGTCACCGGCATTCGGAGTCGTTCGCGCCCGTGCGCACAG
>CADCUB010000096.1 GCA_902805775.1 uncultured Frankineae bacterium
AAGGGTGCAAGAGGGGCGGTCGGAGGGGACGCCCTCCTTGCGTGACCGTCCTGCACACGAGCTGATCACCGTCCGGGCGGCACGACGCTCACCGACGCTCAAACCGGCCGCGATGTCGATCAGCTCGTGTGCGACTCGGTCACCCGCGGGGGTGGGCACGGGCGCCCCAGTTCCGCCCGCAGTCACCCGCCGCCAGCCGGCCGCCCGCCGCAGCGGGGCCCTCAGACGCAGTCGCCCGAGCCGAGCTCGTGCAGCCCCCGCAGGTCGCCGGTGCCGAAGCCGGTCACCTCCGGGCCCGACCGGGCGTACATCAGCTGGCTGGGGTCGTCGACGTGCGCGAGGCCGACGAGGTGCCCGAGCTCGTGCATCAGGACCGCGCGCACGGCCCGCTCCCCGTCCCGGTCCCCGGGCGGGTGGTCGAGGTCCTCCGCGTCGAGGACGACCTGCCCGGTCGTGTAGCGCGGGACCGAGCCGGCGACGCTCTCGGACACCGGACCGGCCTCACCGACGACGGTGCCCGCCAGGGAGGGCCACTCCTCCTCGGTGGCCCAGGCGATGAGCACCGGCGGCCGGGTGTCGCGCACCGACCACTGGTCGGGCCGCGACCGGTCCTGGGCCGGCGCCTCGTCGGTCAGGCCGTCGTCGACGAACACCAGACCGGTGGCGCGGTGCAGCTCGGCCAGCGCCTGCTCGACCATGGCCGCCCCGCTGGGCGGCGCGCCGTCCGGGCGCACCACGTAGTGGATCTCCTGGCACGGGTCGAACGTCACGGGCCGACCGTCCGCGTGCTCCTCGAGGAAGGCGTAGCCGCCCGTTCCGACCGGGGCGGCCGCGGGGGCGCCCAGCGGGTCACCCGGGCGTCCGGCCGCCCACGACCCGAGGACGAGGCCGGTCGCGAGCAGGACGACGAGCACCCTGCGGCCGGTCCGGCGACGACGCACCGGAGCGGGACCGTCCAGCACCGGCTCGGGGAGCGTCCGGGTCAGGCCGGCCGCCGCGGCGCGCTGGGCAGCGGACGCCTCGGGAGGTCCCGACCCGGCCCAGTCGTCCAGGTCGAGGCTGTCCCAGGCGTCCCACCGCTGCCCGTCCACGCCCGCCACGACCGAAGCCTAGGCATGCCGGCGGACCCGCGGCCCGGTTGCGGGCACAACTCCACCCTCCTGCGCCCACGCGCCGTCAGTCGGCGATGTCGCACAGCGGGGCGCCGCTGGTGACCGCCTGACCGACCGTCGCCGACAGGCTCCGGACCGTGCCCGCCTTGTGGGCGCAGATCGGCTGCTCCATCTTCATCGCCTCGAGGACGACGACCAGGTCGCCGGCCTGCACGAGGGCGCCCTCCTCGACGGCCACCTTGACGATCGTGCCCTGCATGGGCGAGGTGAGGCTGTCACCGGACGCCGCCGCCGTGCCGGTGCCGCCCCGCCTGCGCCGCGGTGCGGCAGCGGGCGGCGCCGCGCCGGGGGCTCCCAGCCCGGCCGGCAGCGACACCTCGAGGCGCCGCCCGCCGACCTCGACGACGACGGTCTGCCGGTCCTCGGGCGGGTCTGCGTCGGCTGCCGCGGCGTACGGCGGGATCCGGTTGTCGAACTCGGTCTCGATCCAGCGGTTGTGCACCGCGAACGGCTCGGCGCAGAAGGCGTCGTCCCGCACGACCGCCCGGTGGAAGGGCAGCAGCGTGGCCAACCCCTCGACCTGCATCTCGTCGAGCGCCCGGCGGCTGCGCTCGAGGGCCTCCTGCCGGGTGGCGCCGGTGACGATCAGCTTGGCGAGCAGGGAGTCGAACGCTCCGCCGACCACCGACCCGGTCTCGACGCCGCTGTCGAGCCGCACGCCGGGTCCGCTCGGCGCGACGTACGTCGTGACGGTGCCGGGGGCGGGCAGGAAGCCCCGGCCGGGGTCCTCGCCGTTGATGCGGAACTCGAACGCGTGGCCGCGCGGCTCGGGATCGGTGAAGGTCAGCGCCTGGCCCTCGGCGATGCGGAACTGCTCGCGCACCAGGTCGACGCCGGTGACCTCCTCGCTCACGGGGTGCTCGACCTGCAGCCGCGTGTTGACCTCGAGGAAGCTGACCAGGCCGTCCTGCCCGACGAGGAACTCGCAGGTGCCCGCACCGACGTAGCCGGCCTTGCGGACGATGTCCTTGGACGCGGCGTACAGCTGCGCCTCCTGCTCCGCGGTCAGGAACGGCGCCGGGGCCTCCTCGACGACCTTCTGGTAGCGGCGCTGCAGGGAGCAGTCGCGGGTCGAGACGACGACGACGTTGCCGTGGGTGTCGGCGAGGACCTGCGTCTCGACGTGGCGCGGCCGGTCGAGGTAGCGCTCGACGAAGCACTCGCCCCGGCCGAACGCGGCGACCGCCTCGCGGACGGCCGAGTCGTACAGCTCGGGGATCTCGGCCTCGGTACGGGCGATCTTCAGGCCGCGCCCCCCGCCGCCGAAGGCCGCCTTGATGGCCACGGGCAGGCCGTGCTCGGCGACGAACGCCATGACCTCCTCGACGCCCGAGACCGGGTCGGCGGTGCCCGGGGCGAGCGGGGCGCCGATCTCGAGGGCGATGTGCCGGGCAGTGGTCTTGTCGCCGAGCGCGGCGATGGCGGCGGGGGGCGGCCCGATCCAGGTCGCCCCGGCGTCGATCACCGCCTGCGCGAACTCGGCGTTCTCGGACAGGAAGCCGTAGCCGGGGTGCACGGCGTCGGCGCCCGAGGCGGCCAGCGCCGCCAGCACCTTGTCGATGCGCAGGTACGACTCGCCCGGTGTCGCGCCGCCCAGGGCGAACGCCTCGTCGGCCACCCGCACGTGCACCGCGTCGAGGTCGGGCTCGGCGTAGACCGCGACCGAGCGCAGCCCGGCGTCGCGGCACGCGCGCGCGACCCGGACGGCGATCTCGCCGCGGTTGGCGATCAGGACCTTGCGCACGGGGCTGCTCCTCGGGGCGGGCTCAGGGGTGTCACGGGCTCACGGGATCACAGGCACACGGTCACGGGTCGTCCAGGCTCACGGTCGTGCCCGCTCACCGGGGCAGGCCGGAGGCGCGCCAGGCGCCCGGTCCGGGGTGCAGGGGCGAGCGGAGCACCGGCCGCCCCCACAGCGACGGCGGCGGTGCGGCGGCCGGCGCAGTCACAGCCGCACCTGCGGTGACGACGGCGACCAGCGCAGCGAGCTCCTCGGCCGTCGGCTCGCCGCGCACCACCCGCAGCAGCGGCCGGCTCGCGTCGCCGGTCACAGCCACACCTCGAGGGCTCGCTCCAGCAGCAGCCGGCACGCCCGCTCGTCCCTCGCGGGGCGCCGCCCGCAGCCTCCGCTCACAGCGACACCTCCAGGGCTCGCTCCAGCAGCAGCCGGCACGCCCGCTCGTCCCTCGCGGGGCGCCGCCCGCAGCCTCCGCTCACAGGGGGATGTTCCCGTGCTTCTTCGGCGGCAGGCTCGCCCGCTTGTCGGCGAGCTGGCGCAGCGCCAGGGCGATCTCGCGCCGGGTCTGCGAGGGCTCGATCACCGCGTCGACGAAGCCGCGCTCGGCGGCGACGTACGGCGTGGCGAAGGTGTCCTCGTACTCGGTGATCAGCGCGTTGCGCGTCGCCTCGGGGTCCTCGGCGGCGGCGATCTCGCGGCGCTTGACGATGCTCACGGCCCCGGCCGCCCCCACGACGGCGACCTGCGCCGTGGGCCAGGCCAGGTTGACGTCGGCCCCCAGGTGCTTGGAGCCCATGACGACGTACGCGCCGCCGTACGCCTTGCGCGTGATCACCGTGATGAGCGGGACGGTCGCCTCGGAGTAGGCGAACAGCAGCTTGGCGCCGCGCCGGATGATGCCGGCGTGCTCCTGCCCCACTCCCGGCAGGAAGCCCGGCACGTCGACGAGGGTGACCACCGGGACGTTGAAGGCGTCGCAGGTGCGGACGAAGCGCGCGGCCTTCTCGGAGGCGTCGATGTCCAGGGTGCCCGCGAAGTGCATCGGGTCGTTGGCGACGACGCCCACGCTGCGGCCCTCGACCCGGCCGAAGCCGCACACCATCGACGGCGCCCACAGGGCCTGCACCTCGAGGAACTCCCCGTCGTCCAGCACGGCCTCGATGACGGTGTGCATGTCGTACGGGGCGTGGTTGCTGTCGGGCACGAGCGTGTCGAGCTCGAGCAGCGGCTCCTCGTCGAGGACGTCCTGCGCGGGCAGCACCGGTGGCGACGACAGGTTGTTCGAGGGCAGGTACGACAGCAGCGCCTTGGTCAGCTCGATCGCGTCGTCCTCGTCGGGGCTCAGGAAGTGGGCCACGCCGCTGGTGCTGTTGTGGGTCCGCGCTCCGCCGAGGTCCTCGATGGAGATGTCCTCGCCCGTGACCGTCTTGATGACGTCCGGTCCGGTGATCATCATGGCGCTGGCCTGGTCGACCATGAGCGTGAAGTCGGTGAGCGCAGGTGAGTAGACGTGGCCGCCCGCGCAGTTGCCGAGCACCAGGCTGATCTGCGGCACGACGCCGGAGGCGACCGTGTTGCGGAAGAAGATCTCGCCGTAGAGCGCGAGGCCGGCGATGCCCTCCTGGATGCGGGCGCCGGAGCCCTCGTTGAGCCCGACCACGGGGCAGCCGCTCCTGAGCGCGAGGTCCATGACCTTGACGATCTTCTGGCCGTAGACCTCCCCGAGCGCCCCGCCGAACACCGTCGCGTCCTGGCTGAACACGCACACCGGCCGGCCGTCGACCGTGCCGTAGCCCGTCACGACGCCGTCGCCGGTCGGCCGGTTGTCCGCCAGCCCGAAGTCGCGGGCGCGGTGCCGGGTCAGCGCGTCGGTCTCGACGAACGAGCCCTCGTCGAGCAGCAGCGCGAGCCGCTCGCGGGCGGTCCGCTTGCCGGCGGCCCGCCGCTTCTCGAGCGCCGCCGGGCTGCCCGGGTGCTCCGCCAGCGCCCGGCGGCGCCGCAGCTCGGCGAGCTTGCCCGCCGTCGTGTGCAGGTCGGGGGCGGGCTCCTCGTGCTCCGGTGCGGCGGTCATCCGACGCAGGGTAGTGAGGGGTCCTCGGCGGCCTCCCGCCGAGTGGCAGGGTGGGGCCATGAGCACAGGTCCGGGCGCACCGGGGGCGACGGCGTACGGCGACCTGACCCGGCCGCCGCTGCGGGTCCGGGCCCTGCAGCGGGCGCTGGCCCCGGACGGCTGGCGCGTCGAGGTGCTGCCCGCCGTCGGCTCCACCAACGCCGTGGTGGCCGAGCGCGCGCGGGCCGGCGAGCCGGCGGGGCTGGTCGTCGTCGCGGAGTCGCAGACGGCGGGGCGGGGGAGGCTGGCGCGTGGGTGGGTGTCGCCGCCGCGCGCCGGGTTGACGCTGTCGGTGCTCGTGCGACCGGACCTCCCGCCGGTCCGGTGGCCGTGGCTGCCGCTGCTGGCCGGTCTGGCGGTGTCGACCGCCGTGCGGGAGCAGGCCGAGATCGACGCGGTGCTCAAGTGGCCGAACGACGTGCTGGTCGGCGGGCGCAAGGTCTGCGGCGTCCTGGCCGAGGTGCCCCAGACGGGGGCCGCGGTGCTCGGGATCGGCCTGAACGTGACGACGCGCGAGGACGAGCTGCCCGTCCCGACGGCGACGTCGCTGGCCCTCGCCGGAGCGCGCACCACCGACCGCGACACGCTGCTGCGAGCGGTGCTGCGCTCGCTGGCCGCGGTGCTCGCGGACGCGGACGGCTCCCGGGCCGCCTACCGCGAGCGGTGCAGCTCGCTGGGCCGGCGCGTGCGGCTCGAGCTGCCGGGCTCACCGGCGGTCGAGGGGGTCGCCGAGGCGGTCGACGACGACGGCCGGCTGGTCGTCGACGGGCGGGCGTACGGCGCGGGCGACGTGGTGCACCTGCGCACGACCGGCTGAGCGGGGACCGTCAGGGCCCGCTGAGCGGGGCCGTCAGGGCTCGTCGCGGCGCAGCACCGGACGGCTCGGCGGGGCCGCCGGGGGCGGATCGGCCGGCCCCGGGGCGTAGGGCGGCCAGTCGCCCTGCGGCGGCATCACCGAGTCGAACCAGCGGTCCTGCGCGCGCGAGCCGGCCCGCTCCCCGGGCCCGCCGGCGTTGCTCCACATCGAGCTGCCCACGGCGACGAGGCCGGCGGTGACCACGAGCAGGGCGGCCGGCACGCCGGGCGGCAGCAGGGCCGCGCCGACGAGGAAGGCGAGCACGGCCAGCAGGCGCACCACCAGGTAGACCCGGACCCTCGACCTCGCCACGGCTCGACGCTACGCCCGTCTGGTCGCTCCGCAAGCCCGCGCGCCCGGCCCACCCGCACGCTCGGCACGCCCGCGTCAGGGGCCGGTGATCGTCCCGTCCTGCGCGTCCTCCAGGACCGCACGCGCGGCGGCGTCACCGTCGACCGCGGCCTGCACCACCGAGCCGGGCGCCGCCCACACGAAGCGGCGGTAGGACCAGAAGCGGAAGGTGGTGCCGAGGACCAGGCCGACGCCGTTGGCCGCGATGTTGTCGGCCAGCCGCGACTCGAAGCCGAGCACGTAGTGCGAGACCGCCAGGCAGAGCAGCGCGATCGCCAGGCCGACGGCGTTGAGCACGAAGAAGACGCCGTACTCGCGCCGGACGTCGGTGCGGACGCGGTGCTTGAACGACCACGCGCGGTTCAGCAGGAACGCGTTGGTCGCGGAGAAGACGGTCGAGACGACCTTGGCCGTCAGCGGCTTGTCGAGCACGAGCAGCACGGTGTTGAACACCGCGAGGTCGACGAGCAGGCTCAGCATGCCGACGGTGCCGAACTTCGCCAGCTCGGAGAGCATCCCGCGCAGGCGGGTCTCGAGCCGCCGGACCAGCCCCGGACGCGACGACCGCACGCGGGCAGCCTACCGTGGCGCCGATGAGCTGGATCGACCTCGAGGGCGCCGCCAACGTCCGGGACGTCGGCGGGCTGCCCACCGTCGACGGCCGCACGACCCGCCCCGGTGTGCTGCTGCGCGCCGACAACCTCCAGGGCCTGACGCCCGCCGACGTCGAGCGGCTCACCGGCGAGCTCGGGGTGCGCACGGTCGTCGACCTGCGCACCGGCCGGGAGGTGCAGGACGAGGGCCCGGGGCCGCTGCGGGCGACCTCCGTCGCGCACCACCACGTCTCGCTCATCCCGGAGCCGCCCGGGGAGCTGCCGCGCGAGGAGATCCGGCGGGCGGTCCCGCACCGGCCCGACCGGGCGGGCACCTCGCCGACCGACATGACCGGCTTCTACGTCGGCTACCTCGAGGACGCGCCGGGCAACCTGGCCCGGGCGCTGCGGCTGCTGGCCGACCCCGGCACCGGCACCGCGCTCGTGCACTGCGCCGCCGGCAAGGACCGCACCGGTGTGGTGGTGGCCGTGGCGCTGTCGCTGGCCGGGGTGCGGCGGGAGGCGGTCGTGGCCGACTACGCCCGCAGCGCCGAGCGCATCGACGCGGTCCTGGCCCGCCTGCGCTCCTCGCCGACGTACGGGCCGGCGCTCGCGGACACCAGCGCCGACGCTCTGCGGCCGGTGCCCGCGTCGATGGAGCGCTTCCTGGACCACGTCGACCGGGAGTACGGCGGCCCGCACGGGCTGGCCCTCGCGGTCGGGGTCGACGAGGAGGCGATCGCCCGCCTGGCCACCCGGCTGGTCGGGACGTCGCCGCACGCGCGCTGAGCCCGGCGGCGGACGCACCGGCCGGGCCCGGGGCTAGGGTCGGCGCCGTGGTGATCCGGGGGGCGATGGGGCTGCCGGTCGTCGGGATGGTCGGCGGTGGCCAGCTCTCCCGCATGACGCACCAGGCCGCGATCGCCCTGGGCCTGTCGCTGCGGGTGCTGGCCGACGCGGAGCACGACAGCGCCGCGCTGGTGGCGCAGGGCGTCAGCATCGGCGAGCACACCTCGCTGGACGACCTGCGCGCCTTCGCCCGCGGCTGCGAGGTCGTCACCTTCGACCACGAGCACGTGCCGGAGGGCCTGCTCGAGGGGCTCGAGGCGGAGGGCTTCGCCATCGCTCCTGGCAGCGCCGCCCTGCGCCACGCGCAGGACAAGCTCGTGATGCGCGAGCGGCTCGCCGCCCTGGGCGTGCCGGTGCCGCCGTTCTGCCCGGTCGCGACGGTGGCCGACGTCGAGGGCTTCGCGCACCACGTCGGCTGGCCGCTGGTGCTCAAGGCGGCGACCGGCGGCTACGACGGCAAGGGCGTCTGGGTCGTCTCCGACCGCGAGGAGGCGGCCGAGGTCCTCGCCGGCGGCATGCGGATCCTCGCCGAGCAGCTCGTCCCGCTGCGGCGCGAGCTCGCGGCGGTCGTCGCGCGCTCGCCGTACGGGCAGGGCGCCGCGTGGCCGGTCGTCGAGACGGTGCAGTCGGACGGCATCTGCGTCGAGGTCGTGGCGCCCGCTCCCGGTCTGTCGGAGGAGCGGGCCCTGGAGGCACAGGGCCTGGCGCTGCGGCTCGCCGACGAGCTGGCCGTGGTCGGCGTGCTCGCCGTCGAGCTGTTCGAGACCGACGACGGGGTCCTGGTCAACGAGCTGGCGATGCGGCCCCACAACAGCGCCCACTGGACCATCGAGGGTGCCCGGACGTCCCAGTTCGAGCAGCACCTGCGGGCGGTGCTCGACTACCCGCTGGGCGAGACCTCGCTCACGGCGCGCTGGACGGTGATGGCGAACCTGCTCGGCGGGGACGAGCCGGAGCCGGACACGGACCGGCGCCTGCACCTGCTCTGGGGCCGCGACCCCGGGCTGAAGGTCCACCTCTACGGCAAGCAGATCCGGCCCGGCCGCAAGATCGGCCACGTCACCGCGCTCGGTGACGACCTGGACGAGGTCCGCCGGCGGGCGCAGGTGGGCGCGGCCTACCTGCGCGACGGCACCTGGCCCGACGACTGGCCCCACACGTGAGCGCCCAGACATGAGCGCCCAGACATGAGCGCGCTGGTCGGGGTGGTCATGGGCAGCGACTCCGACTGGCCGGTCATGTCCGCCGCGGCGCAGGCCCTCGCCGAGTTCGACGTGCCGCACGAGGTGCGCGTGCTGTCGGCCCACCGGACACCGCAGGACATGCTGGCCTGGGCCGCAGCGGCCGACGGCCGGGGGCTGCGCGTCATCATCGCCGGGGCGGGGGGCGCGGCGCACCTGCCCGGGATGGTCGCCTCGACGACGCCGCTGCCGGTGATCGGCGTGCCGGTGCCGCTGGCGCAGCTCGACGGCCTGGACTCGCTGCTGTCGATCGTGCAGATGCCGGCGGGCGTCCCCGTCGCCACCGTGTCGATCGGCGGCGCGCGCAACGCCGGCCTGCTGGCGGTGCGGATCCTGTCAGCGGGCGACCTCGGCCTGCGCGAGCGCATGCGGAGGTTCCAGGAGCAGCTCGGGCAGAGCGCCCGCGACAAGGACGCCGCGCTGCAGGCGCGCCTGCGGGCGCCGTAGCCGCTCCGGCGTCCGGCACACGGGCTGGCTAGAGCACCAGGCGCGCACGCAGCCTGCGCACGGCCAGCAGCCACATGACGACGCCGAACACCGCCAGTGCGGCGACGTGGCCGAGGTCGGTCAGCAACGAGAAGCCGAACACGGCGGAGCGGACCAGCTCGACGCAGTGGTAGAGCGGGTTGAGCAGCGCCGCCGTCGAGGCCCAGCCGGGCAGCCCGTCGATCGGGAAGAAGGTGCCCGCGACGAGGAACAGCGGCGTCACCACCGCCGAGATGACGTAGCCGAAGGAGTCGATCGACGGCACGATGCCCGACACCCAGATGCCGAAGGCCGCGAAGCCGAAGCCGGTCAGCGCGCCGATCAGCGGGACGAGCAGCATGCCCCACGACGGCTGCAGGCCGAAGGCGATCGCCACGAGCATCGGGACGACGCCGAGCACCCCGGAGCGCAGCGCGATCCACAGCGCCTCGGCGGCGACCAGCTCCTCGGTGTCCACCGGCGTCGCCAGCACCGCGTCGTACGTCTTCTGGAACACCCGCTTGATGAAGGTGCCGAACATGCCCGGGAACGCCGATCCGAACAGCACGGCGGTCGCGACGATGCCGGTGCCGACGAAGTCGATGTAGTCGTAGCCGGCGACACGCGCGACGAGCGAGCCGAAGCCGAACCCGAACGCCAGCAGGTAGATCGTCGGCTCGACGACCGAGGAGAACGTCGTCGAGCGCCAGTAGCGGCGGAACATGGTCGCCTCGCGGAAGACCACGGCGCCCAGCGCCGCCGGCTCGATCCTGCGCAGCCGCGACGGGGCCGTGCGGGAGGACACGGGTGCGCTCATTCGACCTTCTCCCCGGTGAGCAGGACGAAGACGTCCTCGAGCGTGGACGGCCGGACGACCGCGTCGGGCAGCGCGTCGGTCACGGCGGCGGGTGCCGCCTCGGCGCGCAGCACCGCGACCGCCGGACCGGTGCGCCGGGTCGGGAGCCCGGCAGCGGCGGCGACGCGCTCCACCTCGAGCAGCCGCGACGGAGGTCCGTAGACCTCCAGCACCCGGCTGCCGGCGTGCTCGACCGTCAGCGCCGTCGGGGTGCCGAAGGCGATGACCCGGCCGGCGCTCATGACGGCGACGTCGTCGGCCAGCCGCTCGGCCTCCTCGATGTAGTGGGTCGACATCAGCACCGTGACCCCTTCCGAGCGCAGCGCGTCGACCAGCGCCCACAGCTCCTGCCGCACCTGGGGGTCGAGCCCGACGGTCGGCTCGTCGAGCAGGACCAGGCGCGGCCGGTGCACGAGCGCCCGGGCGATGAGCAGGCGCCGGCGCATGCCGCCGGACAGGTCGTCGACGCGGGTGTCGGCACGGCCGGTGAGCTGGGCGACCTCCAGCGCACGCTCGACGGCTGCGTTGCGGCCGGCGCGCGGCAGCCGGTACAGCCGGGCGAACACCTGCAGGTTCTGCCGGACGGTGAGCTCGATGTCGAGGTTGTCCTGCTGCGGCACGACGCCCATCTGGGCGCGGGCCTGCTTGCTCTGCTCCGGCACCGGAAAGCCGAGGACCTCGATGGTCCCCTCGTCGGCGACGGCCTGCGCGGTCAGCAGGCGCATCGTCGTCGACTTCCCGGCACCGTTGGGGCCGAGCAGCCCCAGGCAGGTGCCGGCGCGGACGTCGAGGTCGAGCCCGTCGACGGCCCGCAGCGCGCCGAAGGTCTTGACGACGCCCCGCAGGGACAGCCCGAGCGAGGCCGTCCCGTCGGGAGGCGCCGTGGTCGAGGGCGCAGGGGTGGCGGGCACGAGGGGCAAGGCTAGGTGCGGCCGGGCCGTTCGCCCAGTCGGTTTCCGGGCGTCAGGCGAGGGCGTCGTAGCGCGCGCGCAGCCGCTCGAGGTCGCGCCGGCGCTGCTCGTAGGTCGCCCCGACGACCAGCAGCAGCGCGCCGGCGGCGCCCAGCGAGAGCCAGCGCGGCAGGGCGGCGGCGTACGGGCCGACGAGGTCGAGGGCGACCACACCGAGGACCAGCGCGCCGACCACCAGGGGGGCCTGCAGCCGTCCCCGGGCACCGAGCAGCACCACGACGAGGGCGGCCAGGCCCACGAGCAGCGAGCGGGTGAGCGTCTGCTCCTCGAGGGAGGACAGCAGGCTGGGCACGAGGGCCAGCGACAGGCCGGGGGAGTACGCCCACGAGGTCGCCGCCGGGTCGGAGCGGCGGCGCAGGTGGCCCATGGCCAGCACGACGGCGGCGATCGGCAGCACGTAGGGCTCCGGAGCGGTGACGCCCGCGTCGGCCAGGCGCACCCAGGACGACGCCGCCAGCAGCAGCGCGCCGAGCCCGGCGACGTTCCGCCGCTCGGGGTGCAGCGCGGTCGCGAGGGCGATCACGCCGAGCCCCGCGAGCGTCCAGGACAGCCAGCCCACGTCGGCCGCCGCGCTGCCGAGGGCGACGAGCCCCGCCACGAGGGAGGCGGCCTCGGCGCCCGGCCGGCGGACGCGGTCGAGCAGCGCAGCACTGCCCGCCAGCAGGGCGACACCGGGCACCAGCAGCGCACCGACCTGGTCGATGCTGAGGTCGGCGGTGACCCCTGCTGCGGCGAGCTCACCGGTGCCCAGCAGTCCGGCGAGCAGCACCAGTCCGGCCTGCGCCGGGACCCGGGTGGCGGCCAGGCCCGCGCACAGCAGGGCAGCCAGGGGCAGCACGACCAGCGTCGGGGTCTGCGCGGCCAGCGACCACAGCGCGGCGTGCAGGGCCAGTGCGGTGCCCACCGCGACCAGGACCGGTGCCTCCCGGCGGCCCCGCGCCGCGACGCCGGAGGCGGCGGTGGCGGCGGCCAGGACGAGCAGCAGGGCCAGGGTGACGGGCAGGGGGAGGTCGAGGGCGAGGGGGAGCAGGACGGCCGCGGTCAGCAGCAGTCCGCCGGCCGCTCGGGCGGCGGCGTCCCGCAGGTCGAGGCCGCCCAGGAGCCGCCCTGTCGGGACGGGCGCCGGGGCCACGACCCGCCCGGCGACCAGGACGGCGAGGGCTGCCAGGACGAGGACCGCCGGCACGAGGGCCGAGCCCTCCCACACCAGCCCGGGCGCCAGGGCCTCCCGCGCCGAGCTCGTCGCCGCCAGGAGCCAGGGCGCCTCGATCCAGCCCAGCGGGCGCAGGAGCCCCTCGACCGCCGGCTCGGCGACGAGCGCGACCGCCGCGACCGCCACCAGCAGGGCGCCGCAGACCGGGCCCGTGCGCACCGCCCGGGGCAGGGGTGCCGAGGCGGCGACCGTCACGACGGCGACGGCGGCCAGGACGAGGGCCGTGCGGGGGGTGTCGTCGACGACCAGGGCTGCCGCAGCGGTGCCGACCACCAGGACCGCTGCGGCGCTCAGCGGAGCGCGCAGAGCTGCGGGAGACAGCGCTGACGCCCCCGCCAGCACGGCCGCGCAAGCGAGCAGCGCCGCCGCTCCGGGCTCGGGGTCGTCGAGGTAGGCACTGCCGAGCTAGGTCATGAGGGCGGCGCTCAGCACGACCGTAGCGCTGACGACGAGAGCGACGCGCGACTCGCGGGCCAGGCGGGCGGCGGCGAGGACGGCGAGGTCGGCTGCGGCGAGCCCGGCGAGCGCCGCTCCGACGGTCGCGGACGACGCCTCGGCGCTCACGAGCACCAGCGGCACGGGCAGCTGGGAGAGCGCGACGGCGGCCGTGCGCACGACCCGCAGCGGGACGACCCGCACGTAGGCACCGGCGAGGACGGCCAGCACGGCGGCGCTGCCGGCGGCGTACGCCGCGGGGTCGCTGTCCGGGGCGAGACCGAGGGTGCGCAGGCCGTAGGCGTCCAGCGCCGCCAGTGCCAGGGCGAGCGCTCCCACGGCCTCCGCCGTCGAGACCAGCCCCCGCGTGCGCAGGCGCGGCGCCGCGACTGCCGCGACCAGGGTCAGGGTGGCCAGGACGAGAGCCCGGCCGGTGGCGCCGAGCCGCTCGTAGGTCACCACCGCGAAGACCAGCGCCGCTCCGGCGAGCAGCAGGCCACCGAGCGCGAGCAGGATGTTCTGCACCCGCTGCGGCGTCCACTCCTGGCTCGGCGCGGCCGGCGGCGCGGTCCACTCGGTGGCCGGCCGCTGCGCGGGGCGCAGGGCGGTCAGCAGCCGCCCCCGCTCGTGCAGCAGTGCGGTCCGGGAGCGGTCGAGGCGGAGCAGCTCGAGGTCGACCTCGTGCAGCCGACCGGCCTCGGGACCGGTCAGCCGCAGCCCGCAGGTCGGGCAGCTCACCGCGCCGGTGAGGGGGGCGGAGCAGTCGGGGCAGCGCGTGCCGTCGGGCACGAGCGTGGGAGCGGTCATGTCCCGAGCATCGCCAGCGCCGGCCCGGCCCGGCAGAGCCGAACTACTCGGGTGGGTTCGTCGGCGGGCCGTGCCCCTCACCCACCTCAGGTGATCGTGACGCCGCCGTCGACCGCCAGCGTCTGCCCGGTGACGTAGCCGCCGGCCGGGCTGGCGAGGAACACCAGCGCCGCCGCCAGCTCGGCGGCGTCGCCCTTGCGGCCGGCGACCATGCGCGGGGCCAGCGCCTGCAGGTAGCCCTCGGGGTACTGGTCGGTCATCTCGCTGGTGAAGAAGCCCGGCGCGAGCGCGTTGACGCGGATGCCCTTGCGGCCGGTCCACTGCTGGGCCAGGTCGCGGGTGAGGCCGATGAGCCCCGCCTTGCTGGCCGCGTACGCCGCCTGCGGCAGCCCGGCGGTCGTGATCCCCAGGATGCTGCTGATGTTGACGATGCTGCTGCCGGGCTGCATGACGCGCCCGCAGGCCTGCGCCATCCAGTAGCAGCCGTTGAGGTTGATGTCGATCACCGACCGGAACTGCTCGACGGTCTCCCGGGTGGCCGGCACCGCCGTGCCGACGCCGGCGTTGTTGACGAGCACGTCGACCCGGCCGAGCTGCTGGACCGTCTCCTCGACCAGGCGCGTGCACTGCTCGGGGTCGGCGACGTCGGTCGCGACGGCGATGGCCCGTCGCCCGGTGGCCTCGACGAGGGCCCGGGTCTCGTCGAGCCGGTCGACGCGCCGCGCGCCGAGCGCGACGTCGGCGCCGGCCTGCGCGAGGGCCTGCGCGAAGGCGACCCCCAGACCGGACGACGCGCCCGTGACGATCGCGACCTTGCCGTCCAGCCGGAACAGGTCCAGCACGTCCACGGAGGGCTCCTCTGCTCGGGTCGGTGGCGCGGTGCCTCCCCGTCCCCGGCACGCGCACACCTGACCGGAGACAGAGCCTGCCGGCGTCAGAGCGGGTCGTCGTCCAGGCCGTACGTCATCCAGCCGGCGCCCCGGTGACCGGCGAAGCCGCGGTCGAACGGCAGGCCGGGCTCGGGCATCCCCAGGGGCGGACCCATCGGCGGAGCGGACTGGTCCGCCGGGACTCCGAGCAGCGCCCGGGTGACCGCCTGCGTGCTGTCGAGCAGGTCGTCGAGGGCGAGCGACAGGTGCTCCCCGGAGACGGTGGTCAGGGGGCCCGGCGTGGCGTGCAGCGACTCGAGCACCGCGCGCCGCACGAGCTCCTTGATGAACGAGGCGGTCACGCCCTCGGTGCGCTCGACCACAGCGTCGACGTCGGCCTCGTCGACCTCGAGCGGCACCCCGCGGGTGTAGACGTCGAACAGCCGCCTGCGGGCGTCGGGGTCGGGCAGGTCGATCTCGACGGCGACGTCGACGCGGCCGGGACGCGCGGCGAGCGCCGGCTCCAGCAGGTCGGCGCGGTTGGTGGTGAGCAGGAACAGCAGGTCGGCGTCGGCCGCCGCGCCGTCCATCGCGTCGAGCAGCGAGAACAGCACCGGGTGCGGGCCGTCGCCGAAGCCGCGGTCCTCGGCGACGAGGTCGACGTCCTCGAGCACCAGCACGGCCGGTGCCAGCTCACGGGCGAGCGAGGTCACCATGTCGACCATGTGCAGCGCCGGGCCGGACAGCAGGAAGACCGTCGAGCCCGCGAGCTGCTGCACGACGTAGCGCGTCGTGTGGGTCTTGCCGGTGCCGGGCGGGCCGTAGAGCAGCAGCCCGCGCTTGAGGTGCTGTCCGGCCGCCTGCAGGTCGGCGCGGCGGGCGGCGACGTCGAGGGTGTGGCGCTCGATGCGGCGCAGCACCTGCTCGGGCAGCACGACGTCCTCGCGGGCGGTCGCCGGCAGCTCCGGGAAGACGATGCCGCCGCCGGGCTGGAGCTCCAGCAGCTGCCCGCGGTAGACGCTCAGCTGCGTCCGCAGCTCCGACAGCTCGCGCTGGACGTCCTGCGCCGCGGCGGTCTCCAGCCCGGCGACCTGCACCGACAGCCGCGGGTCGTGCTGCGAGGGGCCGCGCACCAGCAGGACGTAGGGGCCGCGGTCGTCGCGCACGAGCAGCAGCGCCGAGCGCCAGCAGGCCGTCGTCCGGTCGGGACCGGAGGGCAGGTCGACGATGTCGGGCGCCGACAGGCGCAGGGGACCGTTCACCTCGCCGTGCACGATGTCCTGCAGGGACGTCGGGCCGTACTCCTCGGACAGGGCCAGCCCCTGCACGTCGACGGTCCGCCCCGGCTCTGCCGCCCAGGCGGACAGGGCGACCTGCAGGTTCACCTGCTCGAAGGGCGCGATCTCGCGCGAGACGACGGAGGTGCTCCGGCCGGCGTCGCCGAGGTGCCCGAGGACCAGTGCCGCGACCTCGTCGTCGCGGTCGCGGCGGGGTGCCACCTCGCTGAGCCAGTCCAGCAGCTCGCGGACGGAGCCGGCCAGCTGCGAGGCGACGAGCGGCACGGTGCCGGACGGCGCGGTGCCGGACGGGACGGTGCCGGACGGAACGGGGGACGGGGCGGGGGACGCGGGATCGCTCACGGGGGCTCCTGGCGCGAGGGGGGCGTCAGGCAAGCAGGGCGCAGCGGCGCGGCGCAACGCGGTTTCGGGGCCGGACCTGCCGGGACCCCTTCGGCCCGTGGGCGTCTCGACGTGGTGCTGGGGTCAGGGGCGGCCGAGGGCGCGGTAGTGCCAGCCGGCGGCGCGCCAGGTGGTGGGGTCCAGGGCGTTGCGGCCGTCGACGATGTTGCGTTCGGCGACGACCTGGCCGAGCACGGCGGGGTCCATCGACCGGAACTCGGCCCACTCGGTCAGGTGCAGCACGATGTCAGCGCCCTTGGCCGCCTCCAACGCGCTGTCGCGGTACCCCAGCTCCGGGTGCTTGACCCGAGCGTTGTCCATCGCCTGCGGGTCGTACAGGCACACCGCCGCGCCCTGCCGCTGGATCGCCGCCGCGACGTCCAGCGCCGGGCTGTCGCGGATGTCGTCGCTGTTGGGCTTGAACGCCGCCCCCAGCACCGCCACCCGCATCCCCCCGAACGACCCCCCGACCAGCTCCCGCGCCAGGTCGATCATCCGCGCCCGCCGACGCAGGTTGATCGCATCGACCTCCTTCAGGAACGACAGCGCCTGATCGACCCCCAGCTCCCCCGCCCGAGCCATGAACGCCCGGATGTCCTTGGGCAGACACCCCCCACCGAACCCCAACCCGGCGTGCAGGAACCGCCCCCCGATCCGGGTGTCGTACGACAACGCCTTGCTCAGCAACGTCACATCACCACCGGTCGCCTCGCACACCTCCGCCATCGCGTTGATGAACGAGATCTTCGTGGCCAAGAACGCGTTCGCCGCCACCTTCACCAGCTGCGCCGTCGCGAAGTCGGTCACCACCACCGGCGTCGGCGACCCGTCCTCACCCGAGATCACCGGCGCGAACGCCTCCCGCAGCAGCTGCTCCGCCCGCGCCCCCCGCGACCCCCCCGCCACCCCGAACACCAACCGGTCCGGCCGCAACGTGTCCTCCACCGCGAAACCCTCCCGCAAGAACTCCGGGTTCCACGCCAGATCCAGCTCCGCACCCCGCGCCCCGACGATCTCCTGCGCCAACCGCTCCGCCGTCCCCGCCGGCACCGTCGACTTGCCCACCAGCAACGACCCCGCCCGCGCATGCGGCACCAACGCCCGGAACGCCGCATCCACGTACGTCATGTCCGCCGCGTACTCACCCCGCTTCTGCGGCGTCCCCACACACACGAAATGCACATCCCCGAACGCCCCCACCTCCTCGTAGGAGGTCGTGAAACGCAACCGACCCGACTCCAAGTTCTTGCGCAACAGCTCCGGCAACCCCGGCTCGAAGAACGGCACCGTCCCGGCCTGCAACGCCGCCACCTTCTCCGGCAGCACATCCAGACCCAACACCTCGAAACCCAGCTCCGCCATGCACACCGCATGCGTCGCACCCAGATAACCCGTACCGATCACCGTCAACCGAGGCCGCACCGTCATCCCCCCAGGCTACCGACCACCCCTGCACCGACTCGGTGAGCAGCAGCGGGGGGGTGCTCCGCAGGGGCCGCTGCCCGGTGTGGCGGGACCGGGAGGTCGGGGCGGTGCCCGCTACCGTGGGGCCGGTGATCGAGGAGCGCACCCGCCCCTGGGGGCACTACGACGTGCTGTCCGACGGCGACGGCTTCAAGACCAAGGCCATCACGGTGCGCCCGGGCAAGCGGCTGAGCTACCAGCGCCACGCCCGGCGCTCCGAGCACTGGTTCGTCGTGCGGGGCAGTGGCGTCGTCCGGCTCGACGGCACGGACCTGCAGGTGCAGGCCGGCTCGGCCGTCGACGTGCCCGTCGGCACGGCCCACCGGGTCACCAACACCGGCGAGGTCGACCTGGTGTTCGTCGAGGTGCAGCACGGGGAGTACTTCGGCGAGGACGACATCGAGCGGCTCGAGGACGACTTCGGCCGCGCGCCCTGACCCGTCCCTGACCCGTCCCCGACCCGGTCCGAGCGCCCGTCCTGGAGCGCGCCGGCCGCTCAGCGCAGGGACACCCCGAGCAGCGCGTCGACGGCGTCCGCCGCGAGAGCGGGCGCCGTCTCGTCGTCCCCGGCGGTCGCGCACCACGCGTCGACGGCCCGCAGCGCGGTGGGGGTGTCGAGGTCGTCGGCGAGCGCGGCGCGCAGCGCGGCCAGCAGCGCACTCCCGGCCGGACCACGGGCTCGAGCCGCACCCGCCCGCCAGGCGGCCAGGCGCTGCTCGCCGGCGCGCAGGCTGCTGTCGGACCACTCGCGGTCGGACCGGTAGTGCCCGTCGAGCAGGGCCAGGCGCAGGGCGCCGGTGTCGACGCCCGCCTCACGCAGCCGGCTGACGAACACCAGGTTGCCGCGCGACTTGCTCATCTTCTCGCCGTCCAGGCCGACCATGCCGGCGTGGGCGTACGCCCGGGCGAACGGCCACGCGCCGCTCCCCACCTCGCCGTGCGCCGCCGACATCTCGTGGTGCGGGAACACCAGGTCGGAGCCGCCGCCCTGGACGTCGAAGCCGCTGCCGAGGCGGTTGAGCGCGATCGCGGCGCACTCGACGTGCCAGCCCGGACGGCCCGGCCCCAGCGGCGAGTCCCACGCGGGCTCGCCCGGCCTGGCCGCACGCCACAGCAGCGGGTCCAGAGCGTCCTTCTTGCCGGTGCGGTCCGGGTCGCCGCCCCGCTCGGCGGCCAGCTGCAGCATCGTCGCCGAGTCGTAGCTCGACACGCGGCCGAAGTGCTCGGCCGCGGCGACGGAGAAGTAGAGGTCGTCGTCGACGCGGTAGGC
This sequence comes from uncultured Frankineae bacterium, assembly GCA_902805775.1. Classification (GTDB taxonomy): domain Bacteria; phylum Actinomycetota; class Actinomycetes; order Mycobacteriales; family SCTD01; genus SCTD01. The sequence goes on from CADCUB010000096.1 coordinate 18,940, forward strand.
GGCCCCGGCATCCAGCAGGCGGACGACGTAGGCGGCGATCTCGTCCATCGCCTCGACGGCCCCGACGTAGGAGGTCGGGGGCAGGACCCGCAGGGCGGTCATGTCCTCGCGGAACAGCGCGGTCTCGCGCTCGGCGACGACGGTCCAGTCCTCCCCGTCGCGCGCGGCGCGCTCGAGCAGCGGGTCGTCGATGTCGGTGACGTTCTGCACGTAGTCGACGGACAGGCCCCGGTCGCGCCAGACCCGGACGAGGGTGTCGAAGGCCAGGTAGGTCGCGGCGTGCCCCAGGTGGGTGGCGTCGTAGGGGGTGATGCCGCAGACGTAGAGCCGGGCCGTCCGCCCGCCGGGCCGGACGTCGAGCAGCCCTCCGGTGGCCGAGTCGTGCAGGCGCAGAGCCGTCGCGTCGGCGGGCCCGGGCAGGGTCGGGACGGGCGTCGCGGGCCAGGACTGCATGCGGCGAGCCTAGTCAGGCCGGGTGCCCCGGGCCGGACTCACCCGGCCGGGTGAACGCGGCCGGCGGGCGGCTGTCGATGCACGGGCGTGACCCCCAGCGCTCCCTCCCCCGTCGGCGAGCCGGCCGGGTCGGGACGTCGGGGAGGCGTGCGCCGCGGGCCCGCGCTCGCGTGCCTGCTGCTGCTCGTCGCGGTCGCGGTGCTGATCCCCCGCGTCTCCTCGAGCGCCGCCGGCGGTGGCCCCGGCGCGGGGCCGCCCGCGGCCGCGCGGAGCGCGTCCTCCCCCGGCTACGCCTTCTCCTCGACGGTCGGTGGGAAGCCGCTGCGCTGGCCGTGCGAGCCCGTGCGGTGGACGGTGAACCTCGCGGGTGCGCCGCGGGGGGCGCTGGCGGTGCTGCGGTCGGCCGTGGCGCAGGTGGCGGCGGCGAGCGGCACCGAGTGGAGCTACGTCGGGCCGACGACGACCCGGCCGACCAGCGCCGTGCTGCCCCGCACGGCGCAGGAGGTGTACCCCCCGGTCGTCCTCGGCTGGACCGACGCCTCGAGCGACCTCCTGCGCGGGCAGCCCTCCGAGGTCCTCGCCATCACCCGTACGACGTGGGCCGGCGTGCGACGGCCCGACGGCAGCGGCAACGCGGCGCTGCGGACCGCCGTGGTCGCGTTCGACCGCACGGAGGACCTGCCGCTGCGCGGCCCGGTGTCGTGGGAGACCGTCGCGCTGCACGAGCTCGGCCACGCGCTGGGCCTGGCGCACGTCGACGACCCGCGCCAGCTGATGGCCGACGTCATGCCCGCCGACGTCTCCGTGCTGCAGCCGGGCGACCGGGCCGGGCTGGCCCGCGTCGGGCCGCGGGCGGGCTGCCCGCGGCTGCCGTCCTGAGCGTCGACTGCCGCCGTCGGCTCCGCGCAGGACACCGTCCGGACCGCCGGCCGGACCGGGTCGCTAGAACGGCGGCCAGGGGATGGCCGGCCAGTCCTCGCTCGGCTGGGGGTGGCGGCGGGTGGCCAGGAGCCGGTCGACCCGGGCCACGGTCGCCCGCACCTCGCGCACCGTCAGCAGCTCCTGCAGCGCCGCGCACAGCGGCCCCTCCAGCGACGCCCGCACCGACGAGAGCACCTCGACGGCCTCGTCGGTCAGCCGCTTGCCCCGCCACTGCCAGAGCAGCGTGCGCAGCTTGTCCTCGGCCGAGAAGCAGATCCCGTGGTCGACGCCCTGCACCCGCCCGTCCTCGCGCGGGAGCAGGTGGCCGCCCTTGCGGTCGGCGTTGTTGACGACCGCGTCGAAGACGGCCATCCGGCGCAGGTCGGGGTGGTCGCTGCGGGCGAGCGCCGCGAGGTCGACCGTCTCGTCGACGTGCACCCACAGCTGGCACATGCCCGGGCCGAACGGGCCGTCGCGCATCACCGTCGGCGGCACGACGTCCCAGCCGGTCGCCTGGCTGACCAGGTAGGCCGAGACCTCGCGCCCCGCGAGGGTCCCGTCGGGGAAGTCCCACAGCGGGCGCTCGCCGCGCACCGGCTTGTAGACGACGGCGGCCTCGACGCCGTCCAGGCTCGCGGTGCAGTACAGCGTGGCGTTGCTCGCGTCGACCAGGCGACCCTCGACCTCGAGGGCACCGTCGCGCAGCAGCCGCAGGACGTCGTCGAGCTCGAGCGTCACGTCCACCCGCCCAGTGTCGGGCAGACCCGGCTCACCCGCAGGTGGTGCGCCGCTCGCGCCGCGGCCCCTCGCGCCGCGGGTCGGGGATCACCGGCGGTGGCCGTTCTGGCGGGGGCAGACGTGCCCCTCGGGGTCGAGCGGCAGCGCGCACAGCGGGCACGGTGGCCGGCCGGCGGCCACCACGCGCTCCGCGCGCTTGATGAACGCCCGCGCCGCCTGGGCCGAGATGCGCACGCGCAGCGCGTCGGGGCCCTCCTCGGCGTCGGACAGCGGCTCGACCTCCGCCTCCTCGTCCTGCGACGGGGCCAGGGCCTCCACGACGACGCGGTCGTCCTCGCCGTCCCAGGCCAGGCCCATCGTGCTGACGCGGAACTCCTCCTCGACGGGCGCGTCGAGCGGCGCGGTGTCCTCCAGCTCGCGCGGCACTCCGGCCGGCACCTCGCCCACGCCGCGCCGCCGCACCTCCTCGAGCAGCTGCCCGAGCCGGTCGGCGAGGACCTGGACCTGCACCTTCTCGAGGGCCACGGAGACCGTACGGCCGCCGCCGGTGGCCTGCAGGTAGAACGTGCGGTCACCGGGCTGGCCGACGGTGCCCGCGACGAAGCGGTCGGGCGGGTCGAAGAGGAACAGCTGACGCGGCACCCTGCGACCTTATGCGTCCGGGCGGCGTCCGCGCCGCTCCCGGGGACCCGTCGGCCGGCCGGCAGCGCCGGCCACGACCCGTCGGCCTAGCCGCCGGCGCCGGCGCCGCCGCCGACCGGCGCGTCGGCGCCGGCCTTGCGCCGGCGGCCCTTGCGCGGGGGCGGCAGCAGGTCGGCGACGCCGCCGCCGGTGTCGTTCAGACGGGCCACGAACGGGCGCAGCTCGCTGTAGCGGATGACCGTGACCGAGCAGGGGTCGACCAGGATCCGCTGGAACTGGTCGAGGTGCAGTCCCAGCGCGTCGGCGACCACGGCCTTGATGACGTCACCGTGCGAGCACGCCAGCCAGGTGGCGTCCGGGCCCAGCCGGGAGTTCCAGTCGCGCACGGCCGCCACCGCCCGGACCTGGGTGTCGCGCAGGGCCTCGCCCTCCGGGCCGGGGAAGACGACGGCGGAGGGGTGGGCCTGCACGACCTTCCACAGCGGGTCCTTCGCCAGCTCCTTGAGCGGCCGGCCGGTCCAGTCGCCGTACCGGCACTCGCCGAGCCGGTCGTCGACCTGCAGCTCGAGCGCCCGCCCGTCGAGGACGGCGCCGGCGGTGTCCAGGCACCGGTCGAGCGGGCTCGACACGACGGCGTCGAAGCGCACGGGACGCAGGCGCTCGGCCACCTGCGCCGCCTGCGCCTGCCCCCGCTCGTCGAGGTGCAGACCGGGGGTCCAGCCGGCCAGGACAGGGCCGGTCATGGCGGTGAGGCCGTGACGGAGCAGCACGACGGTGGTCATCGGCAGACCGTACGTGCCGCGCCGCTCAGGTGATCGCGAGCACCACCAGCACGGCCACGCCGAGGGCGACCCGGTAGGGGACGAAGAACACGATCGAGCGGCTGGCGACCAGGCGCAGCAGCCAGGCGATCGAGGCGTAGCCGACCAGGAACGACACGACCGTGCCGACCACGACGGGCACCGGCTCGACGCCGTCGAGCGCGGACGGGAGCTCGGTCAGGCCGGCTGCGGTCAGGGCGGGGATCCCGAGGAAGAAGGCCATGCGGGTGGCGCTGACCCGGTCCAGGCCCAGCAGCAGGCCGGCCGAGATGGTGGCGCCGGACCGGGAGACGCCGGGCACCAGGGCGATGCACTGCGCCAGGCCGATCAGCAGCCCGTCGCGGACGGTCACGTCGGCCTCCGCGCGCGCGTGGGTCGCCCGTCGCTCGGCCAGGACCATCACCGCGCTCCAGGCGATGAGCCCCACGGCGACCGCGGTCAGCGAGCGCAGCACCGGTCCCTTGATGACGTCCTCGAACAGCACCCCGACCACGCCGATGGGCAACGAGCCGACGCCCACCGCCAGGGCGAAGCGCCAGTCGTCGGTGCGCCGGGCGCGGGCCGACGTCAGGCCTGCGAGGAAGGCCCGGGCGAAGCGGGCGATGTCGGTGGCGAAGTAGAGCAGCACGGCGGCGATGGCCCCGACCTGGATCACCGCCGTGAAGGCCGTCACCGACGGGTCGTCGACCTCCAGGCCGAGCAGCCCCTCGGCGATGGTCAGGTGCCCGGTGCTCGAGACCGGCAGGAACTCCGTGAGTCCCTCGACCACGCCGAGCACCACGGCGTCGACGACCCCGATGCTCACAGCTCTCCCCCGCGCGACGGCCGCCGGGCCACGACCACGGCGATCCCCAGACGGTAGAGGGCGGCGGCAGCGACCGACCCTGCTCCGCGCCCGCGCAGCAGGGTGACGCTGCCTGCACCGGCGAGGGCGGCGGTCAGCGCGCCGGGCGCCAGCAGGCGCAGCGCCGGCCCGAGGGCGGCGCGGGGTGTGCGGGCCAGCGTCAGCGCCGCCGCCCCTGCGGTGACCGGCAGCGACAGCAGGAGCGTGAACCGCTGGGCGGTCTCCCGCTCGACCCCCGCCAGCCGGAGCGCGGTCAGGCTGGCTCCCGACCGCGACACCCCGGGGACGAGGGCCGCGACCTGCGCGAGGCCGGCGAGCGCTGCCTGCCGGGCACCGACCCGGGTGACCGGCGGGTCGGCGGACCCCTGCGCGCGGTGCTCCCCCCGCGCGTCGGCCCACCAGAGCAGGACCCCGGCGCCGGCGAGCAGCGCCGCGAGCTGCGACGGCCGTCCGAGCCGCTGCTCGACCACGTCGGCGGCGACGAACCCGGCCGCTGCAGCGGGGACGCTCGCCGCGGCGACCAGGGCGCAGGTGCGCCGGTCAAGGGCCAGCAGGTCGTGCCGCAGCGTCCAGGCCAGGCCCAGGCAGGAGCCGGCGTGCAGCCCCGCGGCGAAGGTCGTGCGGTCGGGCGGTGGCTCCCAACCCAGCAGCCACGGGACCAGCACCAGCTGTGCCGACGAGCTGACGGGCACGACCTCGGCGACGCCCTGCACGAGCCCGAGCGCCGCGACCTGCGCAGGAGTCATCGGAGCCCCCCTGCGCCAGCACGCACCCGTGGCCGCGCGCGCCTGCCGCGCCGCCGAGGGAGCCGGCCCGACAGCGGAGGCGGACCGGGCGCGGTCAGCTGCCGACGCCCGACAGCTCGAGCGCCTCCACGGCCGTCCGCAGCGTCGCCCTGCGCTCGTCGAGGGAGCCGGTGAACGGCGACAGGGTCAGGGTGGTGACCCCCGACGCGGCCAGCACCTGCATCTTCTCGGCGATGCGCTCCTTGGGGCCGAGCAGCGACGTCGCGTCGAGGAACTCGTACGGCACGGCCGCGGCGGCCGCGTCGTACTGCCGGCTGAGGTAGAGGTCCTGCACCTGCGCGGCGGCGGCCTCGAAGCCCATGCGGGACGCGAGCTGGTTGTAGAAGTTCTTCTCCCGGCTGCCCATGCCGCCGACGTAGAGCGCGGCGTACCAGCGGATCGGGTCGGCGCAGGCCCGCGGGTCGTCGCCGACCACGATGGGCACGGTCGGCACGACGTCGAAGCCGTCCAGGGTCTTGCCGGCCTTCGCGCGGCCGGCCTCGATCTGCGCGAGCTGCTCGGTCGCGAAGTCGGGCGAGTAGAAGATGGCCAGCCAGCCGTCGAACAGCTCACCGGACAGCTCGAGGTTCTTCGGTCCGACGGCCGCGAGGTACATCGGGATGTGCTCGCGCACCGGGTGGACGGTCAGCTGCAGCGCCTTGCCGGGTCCGTCGGGCAGGGGGAGGACGTAGTGCTGCCCGTCGTAGCGGACCTTCTCCCGGCGCAGCGCCATCTTGACGATGTCGGAGTACTCCCGGGTGCGGGCCAGCGGCTTGTCGAAGCGCACGCCGTGCCAGCCCTCCGAGACCTGGGGTCCGCTGACGCCCAGACCCAGCCGGAAGCGGCCGCCGGACAGCGTGTCGAGCGTCGCGGCGGTCATCGCGCAGTTGGCCGGCGTGCGGCCGGGGATCTGGAAGATGGCCGAGCCGAGGTCCATCCGGGTGGTCTGCGCCGCGACGAAGGCCAGCACGGTCGGGGCGTCCGAGCCGTACGCCTCGGCCACCCACGCGACCGCGTAGCCGAGGGCGTCGGCCTCCTTCGCGAGGGCGAGGTTGTCGGCGTCGTTGCCGGCCCCCCAGTAGCCGAGGTTCAGGCCGAGCTGCACGGGTGCTCCTTGGTCGCGGGGAGCGACAGGCTATCGACCGCCGGTCGGCTACGGTCTGGCCACGTGAAGCAGCGCCACCTGGGCCGCAGCGGTCTGGTCGTCTCCCGGCTCGCCCTCGGCACGATGACCTGGGGCCGCGACACCGACGAGGACGACGCCGCCGCCCAGCTCGTCGCGTTCCGCGAGGCGGGCGGCACCCTGGTCGACACGGCCGACGTCTACGCCGGCGGCGCCAGCGAGCAGGTGCTCGGACGGCTGCTGGCCGACGTCGTGCCTCGCGACGAGGTGCTGGTGGCGACCAAGGCGTACGGCTCCACCGGTCCGGGGCCGATGGGACGCGGCACGTCGCGCGGTCACCTGCTCTCGGCCCTGGACGCCTCGCTGGCCCGGCTCGGCACCGACCACGTCGACCTGTGGCAGCTGCACGCCTGGGACCCGGTGACGCCGTGGGAGGAGGCCATGGCGGCGCTGGACACCGCGGTCGCGTCCGGGCGGGTGCGGTACGCCGGGGTGTCGAACTACTCGGGCTGGCAGCTGGGGGCGACGGCCACCTGGCAGCGGGCCTGGCCGGGGCGTGCGGCCCTGGTCGGCAACCAGGTCGAGTACTCGCTGCTGCAGCGCGGCGTCGAGCGTGAGGTCGTCCCCGCCGCGCAGGCGCTCGGGATCGGGCTGCTGCCGTGGTCGCCGCTGGGTCGGGGGGTGCTGACGGGCAAGTACCGCAACGGCCCGCCGGCCGACAGCCGCGGCGCCTCGGCGCACTTCTCGGCCTTCGTCGCGCCCTACCTCGCGCCGTCGGCCGGGTCGGTCGTCGACGCGGTCCTGACGGCGGCGGACGGGCTCGGGGTCTCCCCCGTCGCGGTGGCGCTGGCCTGGGTGCGGGACCGGCCCGGTGTCGTGGCACCCATCGTCGGCGCGCGCACCTCGGCGCAGCTGCAGGCCTCGCTCGCCGCCGAGGCGGTCACGCTGCCGCCCGAGATCCGGCGGGCGCTGGACGACGTGTCCGCGCCGGAGCTGGGCTATCCCGAGTCGTCGCCGCGGTGGAGCTCGGACGACCTGGAGACCTGACGGGGGTTGCCGGTGTGGGCGGACCGGCGGTCGGTCAGGCGTGGCCGCGGTCGCGGGGAGCTGTGTCGTCCAGCTCCGGTCGCCGGTCCGCGACCCGGGTCGCGGATCCGAGACTCCTATGGCGCGGTGCTCGGACGGACGTGCGGTCCTGCGGCCCGTCCCGGCCGAGTGCCGGACCTCGTCCGGCAGCGGATGGCACCATGGCCGCGTGCCGTACGAGTACCGCGCCGTGACCATCCCTCGCCACGCGACCCGCGAGCAGGCGCGCGACATGCTCGCGATCCACGCCGAGTACGGCGACTGGGAGCTCACCCGTCACGCGATCTACGCGGACGGCAAGCGCCGGGTCACCGTCCGCCGGCGCCTGCGCGCGGAGCCGCTCCCCCCGATGGCCACCTGACGCCTGGGCCGCCCCCAGCGCTTGTCAGCCCGCACCGACGTCCACCGGGCCCCAGGAGCGCGGTACGGACTGACAAGCCGCGACCCCCCGGCGCTTGTCAGCCCGCACCGACGTCAGCCGGGCACCAGGAACGCGGCAGGGACTGACAAGCGGCCGCGACACAGGGCTCAGCACTCGTCCAGGAACCGGTCGAGCACCCGCACGCCGAAGCGCAGGCTGTCGAGCGGCACCCGCTCGTCGACGCCGTGGAACATGCCGGAGAAGTCCAGGTCGGGCGGCAGGCGCAGCGGCGAGAAGCCGAAGCAGCGCATGCCCAGGCGGCTGAAGCTCTTGGCGTCCGTGCCGCCCGACAGCATGTACGGGACGGCGCGCGCACCGGGGTCCTCGGCCTTCAGGCAGCGGGCCATCGCGTCGACCAGCGCCCCCTCGAACTCGGTCTCCAGGGCGATGTCGTAGTGGACGTACTCCCGCACGACGTCCGGGCCGAGCACCTCGTCGAGCTCGCGCTCCCACTCGTCGGCGTACCCGGGCAGGTAGCGCCCGTCGACCATCGCCGAGGCCCGGCCCGGGATCACGTTGTGCTTGTAGCCGGCGTCGAGCATCGTCGGGTTGGCGGTGTTGCGCAGGGTGGCGCCGACGATGCGCGCGAGCGGGCCGAGCCGGGCGACCGTCGCCTGCATGTCGTCGGGGTCGAGCTCGAGGCCGAAGGCGTCGCCGACCTCGTCGAGGAACGCCCGCACCGTCCTGGTCACGTGCACCGGGAACTCGTGGCGGCCCAGGCGGGCGACCGCCTCGCACAGCGCGGTGACGGCGTTGTCGTGGTTGACCATCGACCCGTGGCCGGCCGTGCCGGTCGCGGTCAGGCGCATCCACGCCATGCCCTTCTGCGCCGTCTCGACCATGTAGAGCCGCAGGTCGTCGTTGACGCTCAGCGAGAAGCCGCCGACCTCGCTGATCGCCTCCGTGCAGCCCTCGAACAGCCCGGGGTGGTGAGTGACGAGCCACTGCGCCCCGAAGACGCCGCCCGCCTCCTCGTCGGCGACGAAGGCGAGCACGACGTCGCGCGCCGGCTTGCGGCCGGTGCGCAGGCGGTCCCGCACCACCGCCAGCGTCATGGCGTCCATGTCGAGCATGTCGACCGCGCCGCGGCCCCAGAGCATCCCGTCGGCGATCTCGCCGGCGAAGGGGTCGTACGTCCACTCCTTGGGCTCGGCCGGGACGACGTCGAGGTGCCCGTGGACCAGCAGTGCCGGGCGGGTGCGGTCCTCGCCCTCGACCCGCGCGACGACGCTGGTGCGGTTGCGCTCGGACTCGAAGACCTGCGGCTCGAGCCCGACCTCGGCGAGCAGGCCGGCGACGTGCTCGGCCGCCTCCCGCTCGCCCTTGCCGCGGCCCGTCCCGTCGTTGACGCTCTCGAAGCGGATGAGGTCGCGGCACAGCTCGACGACCTCCTCCTGCGGGTCCACCGAGGTCATGCGAGGCTCCCGTCGTCGCTGCAGTTGCCCGACCGTAGTCCGGACGGGAGTTCGCTACAGTCGTCGGCGTCCGGTGCGGGTCATCGGGCGCACTCGGTCCGAGTGGCGGAATGGCAGACGCGCAGCGTTGAGGTCGCTGTGTCCGAAAGGACGTGGGGGTTCAACTCCCCCCTCGGACACCCCCCGGACGACCCTCCCCGGGAGCGCAGGGCGGCGGCCGACGTCGTCCGGCTCCGTCCCCTTCGAGGTCGGGCCGACAGGCGACGCCCCGTGCGCTCGACGATCCGCAGGGGGTGGCCGACCACGGGGATGGGTAGCGCCTCGACACCATCTGCGGAGAGGCGCGACCGTGCCGGTGAGCGAACGCACGACCAAGCTGGCGCTGGCAGGAGCGTTCCTCGGGGGGCTGGGCGGGTTCTCCGCCCTGCTGGTCAGGCGGGACGAGCAGGTGCAGATCGCGCCCCTGGACCTCGTCATGCTCGGGCTGGCCACCTACCGCAGCGGCCGGTTGATCGCCTTCGAGCGGGTGGCCGCCCCGTTGCGGGAGCCGGTGACCGAGACGGTCCCCGACGGCAGCGGTGCCGGGGAGGCCGTCGTCGCGACCGGTGAGGGCTGGCGCTGGACGTTCGGCGAGCTGGTGTCCTGCCCGGTGTGCGTGGGGACGTGGGTCGCCGCCGGCCTGGTCTACGGGCTGCACCTGGCCCCGCGACCCACCCGGGCCTACCTCGCGGTGATGAGCGCCACCGGGCTCGCCCAGCTGCTCAGCGAGACCACCGAGGCGCTGACCTGGTCGAGCCGCTCCGCCCGCAAGCACGCCGCGTAGCCAGCGCCCGGTCGTTCCCTCTCCTGCCGACGCGGGCGCACGGCCGAGCGGCCATCGGTCCAGACGCCACCGGTCCCGACGCGCCGCGGGCAGCACGCACGGCCGTCAGCCGGTGACCAGCACGACCTCCAGCGTGCGCGGGCCGTGCACGCCCTCGACCCGGTTCAGCTCGATGTCGCTGGTGGCCGACGGCCCGCTGATCCACGTCAGCGGTCGACGCGGCTCGAGCCGCGCGACGGCCTCCGGCACCGTCTGCACGACCTGGTCCGCGCGCACGACGCAGACGTGCAGGTCCGGCACCAGCGAGAGGGCGCGCCGTCCCTGCCCGGAGCCGGCGTCGAGCACGATCGTCCCGGTCTCCGCGACCGCGACTGCGCAGGCGGTGACCACTCCCGCGACGCGGTCCAGCTCGGCACTGGTCAGCGCGCCGTCGTCGCGCAGGACGTCGGCGCCGGCCGTCCAGTCGCCGGGCAGGTCGGGCGGGACGACCACGCGTCCGCCGCCCGCGAGGCGCTCGAGCAGCCCGCCGACCGTCGCGGGGACCTGGTCGGCCGTGCTCCGGGTGACCCCGGCCTTGTAGTCGACCAGCCGGTCCTGCAGCAGGTCGAGCAGCTCCGCCGCACCGGGCCGGTGCTCGCCGGAGGTGCGGTAGCCGCGCGTCACCTCCACCACCGGCGGGTGCTCGCCCAGCGCCGAGCGGATGCGCGCCATCACCTCGCTGCGCGCGTCCGGCACCGCGGCGGTCCCGTCGGCGGCGGCGCTCACGACCGCCCCTCCCGCGCCCAGGACTCGCGGAACGTCTCCGCCGGCGGCTCGGGCAGGTCGCGGGTGCCGGTCCACCCCGACAGCGGCGGCGGCAGCGACCGGATGCGGCGCTGGCCGTCGCGTCCCCGCGCCAGCAGGCGCCCGAGGCGGCTGGCGCGCTGCGCCAGCCGCCACCGGAACGGCGAGGTCATGGACACCGCCGCCGCCTTCATCAGCGCCGCCTCGGGGGTGGGCAGCCGGCCGGACGCGGCGGCCGCCTCGACGTGCTGGGCCCGCAGCTCCACCAGGATGCTCGGGATGTCGATCTTGACGGGGCAGACGTCGTAGCAGGCGCCGCACAGCGAGCTGGCGTACGGCAGCGAGTCGTTGACCGCGTCACCGGTCATGCCGGTCAGCTGCGGCGACAGCACCGCCCCGATCGGCCCCGGGTAGACCGAGCCGTACGCGTGCCCGCCGGTGCGCTCGTAGACCGGGCAGACGTTCAGGCACGCGGAGCACCGGATGCAGTGCAGCGCCTCGCGGCCCACCTCGTCGGCGAGCACCGCCGTGCGCCCGTTGTCGAGCAGCACCAGGTGGACCTCCTGCGGCCCGTCGCCCGGCGTCACGCCGGTCCACATCGAGGTGTACGGGTTCATGCGCTCGCCCGTGCTCGACCGCGGCAGCAGCTGCAGGAACACCTCCAGGTCCTGCCAGGTGGGCACGACCTTCTCGATGCCCATCACGGTGATCAGCGTCCGCGGCAGCGTCAGGCACATCCGGCCGTTGCCCTCCGACTCCACCACCGACAGCGTCCCGGTCTCCGCCACGGCGAAGTTCGCACCGCTGATCGCGACCTGCGCGCGCAGGAACGTCCGGCGCAGGTGCCGGCGGGCGGTCATCGCCAGCTCGCGCGGCTCGTCGGTCAGGTCGGGCGGCAGCTCGGTGCCCAGCCCCGGCATCTCCCGGCGGAAGATCTCCCGGATCTCGCTGCGGTTGCGGTGGATCGCCGGCACCAGGATGTGCGAGGGCAGGTCGTGGCCGAGCTGCACGATCAGCTCCGCGAGGTCGGTCTCCCAGGCCGAGATGCCGGCCGCCTCGAGCGCCTCGTTCAGCCCGATCTCCTGCGTCGCCATCGACTTGACCTTGACGACCTCGTCCGCGCCGGTGGCCTGCACCAGGCGGGTGACGATGGCGTTGGCCTCCGCGGCGTCGCGTGCCCAGTGCACCGTGCCGCCGGCGGCCGTGACCTGCTCCTCGAGCTGCCCGAGCAGCTCGGGCAGCCGGGCCATCGTCGAGGCCTTGAGCGTGCGGCCCGCCTCGCGCAGCTCCTCCCAGTCGGGCACCTCCCCCACCACGCGCGCCCGCTTGCCGCGGATCGTCGTCGTCGCCCGGCCGATGTTGCTGCGCAGCTGGCTGTCGCCCAGCGCCCGCCGCGCCGCCGTCGGGAACGACTCGCTGCCCTGCAGGTGGCCGACCCCGGGTGAGGAGCGCACCGGCGCCCCCACCGACGGGATCCCCAGGAACGTCGTCATCGCACGACCCCCACCGGCACGGTCTGGCCGGCCACCTCCGCTCCCGGGTCGTCGGTCGCGGCGAGGATCTCCGCCAGGTGCAGCGTCCGCACCCCGCTGCGCAGCCGGGACAGGCCCCCGCCGATGTGCATCAGGCACGACGAGTCACCGGCGGTGCAGATCTCCGCCCCGGTCCCGACGACGTGCCGCATCTTGTCGGCCAGCATGGCCGTCGACGTGTCGGCGTTCTTCAGCGCGAACGTCCCGCCGAAGCCGCAGCACGACTCCGCCGACGGCAGCTCCACCAGCTCCAGGCCTCGCACGTTGCGCAGCAGCCGCAGCGGCTTGTCGTCCACCCGCAGCATCCGCAGCGAGTGGCAGGTCGGGTGGTAGGTCACCCGGTGCGGGAACGACGCACCCACGTCCTCCACCCCGAGCACGTCGACCAGCAGCTCCGACAGCTCGTACGTCCGCGCCGCCCCCGCCTCGGCCCGCCGCGCCAGCGCCTCGTCCCCCGCCCGCCGCGCCACCCGCGCGTGCTGGTGGCGCACCGACCCCACGCACGACCCGGACGGCGCCACGACCGCGTCGTACGGCTCGAAGACCTCCACGTGGTGCCGCACCACCGGCAGCGCGTCGGCCTGGTAGCCGGTGTTGACGTGCATCTGCCCGCAGCACGTCTGGCCCGGCGGGAACACCACCTCGTGGCCCAGCCGCTCCAGGACGGTCACCGTGGCCCGCGCCACCGACGGGTACAGCGTGTCGGCCAGGCAGGTCACGAACAGAGCGATGCGCACGGCTTCTCCCTCGTCGCAGGACAGGACCGTAACCGGCGGGACCTGCCCTCGGACCCGCTGTCGGCGAGGATGGAGCGGTGTCCGCGCCCCCGGTGGTCGTCGTCGGCGCCGGGCCGACCGGCGTCCTGGCCGCCCTGGGCCTGGCCCGGCGCGGCATCGAGACCGTCCTGCTCGAGCGGCACGAGCGGGTGTGGGCCCTGCCGCGCGCCGTGCACCTCGACGACGAGGCCGTCCGGCTCCTGCAGGCGGTCGGGGTGGCGGACGGCTTCCGCGCGATGAGCCGTCCCACCGGAGGGCTGCGGCTGCTCGACGCCGGGCACCGCACGCTCGCGGAGTTCCCGCGCAGGCCGCAGCCGGGTGCGTACGGGCACCCGCAGGCCAACCTGTTCGACCAGCCCGACCTCGAGGCGCTGCTCCGCGCGGAGCTGGACCGCTGCGACGCCGCGAGGCTGCGCACGTCGGTCGAGGTCGTGCAGGTCGACACCGGCCCGGACGGTCCGCAGGTGCGCCTGCGCGACACCCGGACCGGCCGCCCGGAGCGGCTGGCGGCCGCCGCGGTGCTCGGCTGCGACGGCGCCGACAGCGTCGTGCGGCGCTCACTGGGCGCCGGCTGGGTGGAGCTCGGCCATCCGGAGCGGTGGTTCGTCGTCGACGTGCGCTGCCCGGTCGCGCTCGGGACGTGGGAGGGCGTGCACCAGGTCTGCGACCCGCACCGCGCCGCGACGTTCCTGCGGGTCGGGGAGGACCGCTACCGCTGGGAGTTCGCCCTGCGGCCCGACGAGTCGCCGGCCGACCTCGAGCGCGTGCTGCCGACGCTCGTACGGCCCTGGACCCGCGACCTGCCCTTCGCGCGGCTCGAGGTCCTGCGCAGCAGCGAGTACGTCTTCCGGGCGCGGCTGGCCGACCGCTGGCAGGACGGACGGGTGTTCCTGCTCGGCGACGCGGCCCACCAGACGCCCCCCTTCGTCGGGCAGGGCCTGGCCGCCGGTGTGCGCGACGCCGCCAACCTGACCTGGAAGCTCGCCGCGGTCCTGCACGGGCGCGCGCCGGAGGCGCTGCTGCAGACCTACGCGCCCGAGCGGCGGCCGCACGCCCGGGCGCTGGTCCGGCTCGCCGTGACCGCGGGATGGGCGATGACCGGCGGCGGTGGCCGGGCGGCCGTGCTGCGGCGCGGGCTGCTCGCGGCGCTGTGCCGGGTGCCGGGCGCGCCCTCGTGCGTCCTCGACCGCGGGACCCCGCCGCTGGTCC
>CADCUB010000097.1 GCA_902805775.1 uncultured Frankineae bacterium
GGCGGCAGGCACCCGTCACCGGTCAGCGCCCGGCACGGACCGGGGCATCCCCCGTACCGCCACAGCACCGCTGCGTACGACGCGACCACGCCCGCCACGGCCCGCCGACCTCACCCAGCCGCCGGTCGGCTCAGGCCCCCGTCGGCAGGCAGCCGGTGCCGAGCAGCGCCTTGAGGTCGGCGAACAGCGCGGGGGTGGCACGGACGCGCAGCGCGTCGTCGAGCCGGACGACGGTCGTCCGCCCACCTCCCACGAGCTGCAGGTGCACGTCGGTGGTGCCCGGGTGCGCGGACAGCACCTCCTTGAAGCGCTCGACCACCGGCGGAGTGCAGCGCGGCGTCGGCAGGGACACCACGACCGGCCCGCGCGGCCCCACCGACAGGTCGGGCACGGTGATCTCGTTCGCGATGATCTTGGGTACGTCCTCGCGCCTGTCGACCCGCCCGCGCACCAGCACGACGGCGTCCTCGACCAGGTGGACCGCCGCGTTCACGTAGCTCTGCGGGAAGAACATCACCTCGACGGCGCCCTCGAGGTCTTCCAGGGTGACCAGCGCCCAGGGGTTGCCCTGCTTGGTCATCTTGCGCGTGACGCTCGACAGGATGCCGCCGACGACGACGGTGCGGCCGTCGTCGCACTCCGCCAGACCCGACACGGGCAGGTCGACGGCTCCGGCCAGCACGTGCTCGACGCCGAACAGCGGATGGTCGGACACGTAGAGCCCGAGCATCTCGCGCTCGTAGGTGAGCAGGACCGGCTTGTCCCACTCCCCCATCGGCACCACGACGTCGAACAGGCCGCCGTCGCCGGTGTCGTCGCCACCGCCGAACAGGTCGAACTGGCCGATGGCCTCGTTGCGCTTGGTCTCCATGCACGCCTCGATGGCCTCGGCGTGCACGTGCACCAGGCCCTTGCGACTGTGACCGAGCGAGTCGAACGCCCCCGCCTTGCACAGCGACTCGACCGTCTTCTTGTTGCAGGCGACGGCCTCCACCTTCCGCAGGAAGTCGCCGAAGTCGGCGAAGCGGCCCTTGCTCTGGCGGGTGCGGACGATGGAGGCCACGACGTTGGTGCCGACGTTGCGGATCGCCGACAGGCCGAAGCGGATGTCGGTGCCGCGCGGGGTGAAGTCGCTGTCGGAGTCGTTGACGTCGGGCGGCAGCACCTTGATGCCCATGCGCCGGCACTCGGCGAGGTACATCGCGCTCTTGTCCTTGTCGTCCTTGACCGACGTGAGGAGCGCCGCCATGTACTCGGCCGGGTAGTTGGCCTTGAGGTAGGCCGTCCAGAAGCTGACCAGCCCGTAGCCGGCGGTGTGGGCCCGGTTGAAGGCGTAGTCGGCGAACGGGACGAGCGTGTCCCACAGCGTCTTGATCGCGTCCTCGGAGTAGCCGTTGGCCTTCATCCCGTCGGAGAAGGGGATGTACTCCTTCTCGAGGATCTCGCGCTTCTTCTTGCCCATCGCCCGGCGCAGCAGGTCGGCGGCGCCCAGCGTGTAGCCGGCCAGCTTCTGCGCGATGGCCATGACCTGCTCCTGGTACACGATCAGGCCGTACGTGTCACCGAGGATGTCCTCCAGCGCCTCCCCGAGCTCGGGGTGGATGGGGACGACCGGCTTGCGGCCGGTCTTGCGGTCGGCGTAGTCGTTGTGGGCGTTGACCCCCATAGGACCGGGCCGGTAGAGCGCCAGCACCGCCGAGATGGACTCGAAGCGGTCGGGCTGCATCGAGCGCAGCAGCGAGCGCATCGGCCCACCGTCGAGCTGGAACACCCCGAGCGTGTCGCCCTTGGCCAGCAGCTCGTAGGTCTTCGGGTCGCTCTGCATCTCGTCGAGCTCCTCGAGCACGACGGTCTCGCCGCGGTTGGCCGCGATGTGCTTGAGGCAGTCGTCGAGGACGGTGAGGTTGCGCAGGCCGAGGAAGTCCATCTTGAGCAGGCCGAGCGTCTCGCAGGCACCCATGTCGAACTGGGTGATGATCGCCCCGTCCTGCTCACGACGGTGGATCGGGATGACGTCGAGCAGCGGCTCCCGGCACAGGATCACCCCGGCGGCGTGCACGCCCCACTGCCGCTTGAGCCCTTCGAGCCCGCGTGCGGTGTCGACGACCTGCTTGGCCTCGGGATCGCTCTCGTACAGCGCGCGGAACTCACCGGCCTCGGTGTAGCGCTTGTGCGACGGGTCGAAGATCCCGGCCAACGGGACGTCCTTGCCCATGACCGCCGGCGGCATGGCCTTGGTGATCTTGTCGCCGACGGCGTAGGGGAACCCGAGCACCCGGGCGGCGTCCTTCACGGCCGCCTTCGCCTTGATCGTGCCGTAGGTGATGATCTGCGAGACGCGCTCCTCGCCGTACTTCTCCGTGGCGTAGCGGATCATGTCGCCGCGGCGGCGCTCGTCGAAGTCGAGGTCGATGTCGGGCATCGAGATGCGCTCGGGGTTGAGGAAGCGCTCGAACAGCAGCTTGTGCTTGATCGGGTCGAGGTCGGTGATCCGCAGCGCGTAGGCCACGAGCGAGCCTGCGGCCGAGCCGCGGCCCGGCCCGACGCGGATGCCGGTCGACTTGGCGTAGCGGCAGAGGTCGGCCGTGACCAGGAAGTAGCCCGGGAACCCCATCTTCACGATGACGTCGACCTCGTAGTCGGCCTGGGCGGTGTGCTCCTGCGGCACCGGCTGACCCGCGAAGCGCTCGCGCAGCCCGGCGTGCACCTGCTCCCGCAGCCAGGTGTCCTCGCTGTAGCCCTCGGGAACAGGGACCCGCGGCATGAGGTCGGCGCCCTCGGTGAACTCCATCTCGCAGCGCTCGGCGATGAGCAGCGTGTTGTCGCAGGCCTCCGGGAACTCCCGCCACAGCTCGCGCATCTCGCGCGGGCTCTTGAGGTAGAAGTCCTGCGCGTCGAACTTGAACCGCTGCGGATCGGCCATCGTCTTGCCCGACTGCACGCAGAGCAGCACCTCGTGGGCCTGGGCGTCCTCCGGCGCCGTGTAGTGCAGGTCGTTCGTGGCGATGAACGGGATGCCCATCTCCTTGGCCAGGCGGATGAGGTCCTTCTGCGCGCGACGCTCGATGGGGATGCCGTGGTCCATCAGCTCGCAGAAGAAGTTCTCGGCGCCGAAGATGTCGCGGAACTCGCCGGCGCTGCGCTTGGCCTTGTCGTACTGCCCCATGCGCAGGTAGGTCTGGATCTCGCCGGACGGGCAGCCGGTCGTCGCGATGATGTCCTTCGCGTGCTCGGCCAGGAGCTCCTTGTCCATGCGGGGCTTGTAGTAGTAGCCCTCGAGGCTCGCCAGCGAGCTGAGCTTGAACAGCCGGTGCATGCCCTCGGTGCTCGTGGCCAGCATCGTCATGTGGGTGTAGGCGCCGCCGCCGGAGACGTCGTCCTCACCGCCGTCGCCCCAGCGCACCCGCGTCTTGTCGAAGCGGCTCCCGGGAGCGACGTAGGCCTCCGTGCCGATGATGGGCTTGACCCCGTGGGCCTTGGCCTTCTTCCAGAAGTCGAAGGCGCCGAAGACGTTGCCGTGGTCGGTCATCGCCAGAGCCGGCATGCCGAGCTCGGCGGTGCGGGCGAACAGCTCGTCGAGGCGCGCCGCTCCGTCGAGCATGGAGTACTCGGTGTGCACGTGCAGGTGCACGAACGAGTCCTGGCTGGACCTCCCACCGCTGGCCATGCCGGGACCGCCTCCTGCCATCGTGGGAACGCTCAGGGAACAGCGTCGGTCCGAGGGGAAGGCGGGCCGTGCTGGTGCCCTCCAGACTCTGCCACGGCCCTCGGACAGAACACCGGCGACGCACCGACCCGCAGGCAGCTCCGGCTCAGCCGGGCAGCGCCCGGCGCATGCCGATGTGCTCGATCCCGGCCTCGAGGTAGACCTCGCCGAAGGCCGTGAAGCCCGCCCGCTCGTAGAAGCGGCGCGCGTGCACCTGCGCATGCAGCTCGGCCAGCGGCAGCGCGCGCTCGGTGGCGCGCTGCACCAGCAGGTCCAGCACCGCGCGTCCGACGCCGCCGCGCCGGGCCGCGTCGCTGACCGCCATCCGGCCGATGGTGCCGACGGTGCCGGGGGTGCCCGGCTCGAGCCGTCCGTCCGGGTCGATGCGGCCGTCGACGAGCCGGCCCGTCCCGACGAGCACCCCCTCGAGCAGTGCGACGGCGTGGTCCGCAGCCGCGTCGAGCTCGTCGCGCTCCAGCTCGACCGGGACCCCCTGACCGACCACGAAGACCTCGTGCCGCAGGCCGTAGACCGCGTCGAGGTCGGCCTGCGTGGCCAGGCGCACGACGGCCGTCACCGCCCCAGGCTCCCCCGGCTGCTCGCCCCGACGGCGCCGACCGGCCGCGCACCGGACGCCCGCCGCCCCTCGGCACCGGCGCCACCGGCGCTCAGGTCCACGACGACTCCCGCACCCGGTCCAGGGCCCGCTGCAGGTCGGGGGCGTACGGGCTGTCGAAGCTGACCCGCCGCCCGTCGGCGGGGTGGGCGAACGACAGGCGGACGGCGTGCAGCCACTGCCGCTCGAGCTGGAGCCGGCGGGCGAGCGTCGGGTCCGCGCCGTACGTCACGTCGCCCACGCACGGGTGCTTCAGGGCCGCCATGTGCACGCGGATCTGGTGCGTGCGGCCGGTCTCGAGGTGCACCTCGAGCAGCGTGGCGTGCCGGAAGGCCTCCAGCGTCTCGTAGTGGGTGACGCTGTCACGACCGCCGGCCACCACGGCGAACTTGTACGCGCTGGTCGGGTGCCGGTCGATCGGCGCGTCGACGGTGCCCGTCAGCGGGTCCGGACGACCCTGCACCAGCGTGTGGTAGCGCTTGTCGACGGTCCGCTCGCGGAAGGCGTCCTTCAGGACGGTGTACGCCCGCTCGCTCTTCGCGACGACCATCAGGCCGCTGGTGCCGACGTCGAGCCGGTGCACGATGCCCTGGCGCTCCTCCGCGCCGCTGGTGCTGACCCGGTGCCCGGCGGCTGCCAGCCCGCCGATCACGGTCGGGCCGGTCCAGCCCGGGCTGGGGTGGGCCGCCACGCCGACGGGCTTGTCGACGACGAGGATGTCGTCGTCCTCCGCGACCACCCGCAGGCCCTCCACGACCTGCGCCGGCGGCAGGGGGGCGCGGTCGGGCTCGGGGAGATCGACGTCGAGCACGGCTCCCGCCGTGACGCGCTCGCTCTTGGCGCTCACGACGCCGTCCAGGCTGGCGGCCCCGGCGCTGACCAGGTCCGCCGCGGCGGTGCGGCTCAGGCCGAACAGCCGGCTGATCGCCGCGTCGAGCCGCAGTCCGTCCAGCCCCTCGGGCACGGGCAGGGAGCGGCGGCTGGTCACCGGTCCATCATGCGTCGTGCACGTCGGACCGCGGTGCGTGCCGCGGGCGCGTGCCGTCGAGCTCGATGCCCCGCGTCGAGAGCAGGACCGCGAGCAGGCCGCCGGTGACGATCGCGCTGTCGGCGACGTTGAAGCTGGGCCACACCTGGAAGTCGATGAAGTCGACGACCGCGCCGCGTCCCGGACCGGGGCTGCGCAGCAGGCGGTCGACCAGGTTGCCGCTGGCGCCGCCGAGCAGCAGGCCCAGGCTGACGGCCCACCCCGTGCTCCCGAGACGGCGTGACACCCGCAGGATCACCACGACGACCGTGATCGCGATCGCGGTGAACAGCAGCGTGGCGCCCTCGGCGAACGAGAACGCGGCGCCGGGGTTGCGGCTGACCCGGATCAGCAGCTGCCCGCCGAGCAGCTCCAGCGTGCGCCGGCCCTCCAGCTCGGCGACCACGACGACCTTGGTGACGACGTCGAGGGCCAGCACGACGGCGGCCACGACCCCCAGCAGGGCCCTGCGCCGTCGCTGGTCAGGAGCGGCAGCGGTCAGCGCCGCTCCTCGCGCTGCTTGCACGCCACGCAGAGGGTGGCGCGGGGGAAAGCCTGCAGGCGGGCCTTGGGGATCGCGTTGCCGCACTCCTCGCACCGGCCGTACGTGCCCGTGTCGAGCCGCCCGAGTGCCCGCTCGACCTGCACCAGCAGGTCGCGGCTGTTGTTCGACAGCGACATCTCGTGCTCGCGCTCGAAGGTCTTGGTGCCGGCGTCGGCCTCGTCGCCGGACCCCTCGCTGCTCTGGTCGCGCTTGAGCGACTCGCTGGCCGCCTCGGCCCGGTCGATCTCCGCGCGCAGCGCCCGGGCCTGCGCCTCGAGCTCGCCCCGCACCTCGTCCAGCTCCGCGGCGGTCCACTCGTCCGCCTCCGCGACCGGCGCCGCCGCCTTCTTCGCCGTGGCCACAGTCCCCACCCCCGTCCGTCGCACGTGCCGCGCCCCGTACGGGCTTGATCACGGCAGCGGGCACGATACGCGACGGACCTGAACAGGTAGGTTGGTCCGGTCGCTGCGACGGGGACCAGTAGCGGCGGACGCAGCCCACAGCGAGCCGGGGACGGTGGGAGCCCGGTGGCGTGCCCGCCCGTGAAGATCAGCCCCGCGCACCTCGCCGCGGCGCTGCACGACCAGAGCGGGAGTCGCGTCCAGGGGCGCGCTCCAAGGAGGGTGGTACCGCGGGGTCCTCCGGACCTCGTCCCTCCGTCGAGGCACGACACGACGGAGGACACCCCGAGATGAAGCAGCTGCCCGCCCAGGTCGACCTGCCCGCGGTCGAGCGCGCCGTGCTCGAGCGCTGGGACCGCGACCGGGTCTTCGAGCGCAGCCTCGCCCAGACGGCGGACGGCGCGCCCTGGGTGATCTACGAGGGCCCGCCGACGGCCAACGGCAAGCCCGGCACCCACCACGTCGAGGCCCGGGTCTTCAAGGACCTGTTCCCCCGCTTCCACACCATGCAGGGGCGCTCGGTCCCCCGCCGGGCGGGCTGGGACTGCCACGGGCTGCCCGTCGAGCTGGCCGTCGAGAAGGAGCTCGGCTTCTCCGGCAAGCGGGACATCGAGGCGTACGGCGTCGCGGAGTTCAACGCGAAGTGCCGGGAGAGCGTGCTGCGCCACGTCGACGAGTTCGAGCGCATGACCACGCGCATGGGCTACTGGTGCGACATGTCCGACGCCTACCGGACGATGGACGCCTCCTACGTCGAGAGCGTCTGGTGGTCGCTCAAGCAGATCGCCGATCGGGGCCTGCTCGTCGAGGACCACCGCGTCGCGCCGTACTGCCCGCGCTGCGGCACGGCGCTCTCCGACCACGAGGTGGCGCAGGGCTACCAGACCGTCACCGATCCCTCGGTCTACGTGCGCTTCCCCGTGACGAGCGGCCCGTTGCAGTCGCTCGGTGCTGCACTGCTCGTGTGGACGACGACGCCGTGGACGCTGGTCTCGAACACCGCCGTGGCCGTCAACCCCGGCGTCACCTACGTGGCCGCGCGCGCCGGCGACGAGGTGCTCGTCGTGGCGGAGCCGCTGCTCGGCGTGCTCGGCGACGACGTCGAGGTGCTCGAGCGGTTCCCCGGGACGGCGCTCGAGCACACCTCGTACACCCGGCCGTTCGAGCTGGTCGCCTTCCCGGAGAGCGATGGCCCAGGGGCGCACTTCGTCGGCGTGGCCGACTACGTCACGACCGACAGCGGCACGGGCCTGGTGCACCAGTCCCCCGCCTTCGGCGCCGACGACATGCTCGTCGCCAAGCGCTACGGCCTGCCGGTCGTGAACCCGGTGCGGCCCGACGGCACCTTCGAGGAGCACCTGCCGCTGGTGGGCGGGCAGTTCTTCAAGGCGGCCGATCGTGCGCTCGTCGCCGACCTGCGCGAGCGCGGCCTGCTGTTCCGCGAGCAGCCGTACGAGCACAGCTACCCGCACTGCTGGCGCTGCGACACCGCGCTGCTCTACTACGCCCTCCCGAGCTGGTACATCCGCACGACGGCGATCAAGGACCGGCTGCTCGAGGAGAACGAGCGGACGAACTGGTACCCGTCGACGATCAAGCACGGCCGCTACGGCGACTGGCTCGAGAACAACATCGACTGGGCGCTGTCGCGCAACCGCTACTGGGGCACGCCGCTGCCGGTCTGGCGCTGCACGGCGGATGCCGCGCACTGGCAGGCGTACGGGTCGCTGGCCGAGCTGGGCGAGGCCGCCGGGCAGGAGCTGTCGGAGCTCGACCCGCACCGGCCCTTCGTCGACGACGTCGTCGTGCCCTGCGAGCGCTGCGGTGCGCAGGCCCGCCGGGTGCCGGAGGTCATCGACGGCTGGTACGACAGCGGCGCGATGCCCTTCGCGCAGGTCGGCCACCCGCACAGCGGGGTGGAGCCGGCGTACCCGGCGCAGTTCATCTGCGAGGCGATCGACCAGACCCGCGGCTGGTTCTACACGCTCATGGCCGTCGGGACGCTGGTCTTCGACCGGTCCTCGTACGAGACGGTGCTCTGCCTCGGGCACATCCTCGACGGCGACGGCCGCAAGATGAGCAAGCACCTGGGCAACGTGCTCGACCCGTTCGAGATGTTCGACCGGCACGGCGCCGACGCGCTGCGCTGGTACATGCTCTGCGGCGGCAGCCCGTGGTCGTCGCGCCGGGTCGGGCACGAGCAGGTCGGCGAGGTCGTCCGCAAGGTCCTGCTCACGTACTGGAACACCGCCTCCTTCCACACCCTGTACGCCGCCGCGAACGGCTGGGACCCCTCCTCCCCCGCGCCCGCGGTGGCCGAGCGGCCGCTGCTGGACCGCTGGGCGCTGTCGGAGGTGCACGCGGCCGTCGCGGAGGTGACCGCGGCGCTGGAGGACTTCGACTCGCTGCGCGCCGGGCGCCGCCTGACGACGCTGGTGGACGACCTGTCCAACTGGTACGTCCGCTCCTCGCGCCGGCGGTTCTGGGACGGCGACGCGGCCGCGCTCGCGACGCTGCACGAGTGCCTGCGGACGGTGACGCTGCTGCTGGCGCCGTTCACGCCCTTCGTCACCGACGAGGTCTGGGACGCGCTGTCGGCGGGCGCCGACGGCCGGGCGGACTCGGTGCACCTGGCGGCCTGGCCGGTCGCCGACCCCGCGCTCGTCGACGACGGCGTCGCGGCGCAGGTCGCGCTGGTGCGGCGGCTCGTCGACCTGGGCCGGGCGGCCCGGGCCGGCTCGAAGGTGAAGACCCGGCAGCCGCTCGGGCGGGCGCTCGTGTCGGCGGCCGGGTGGCAGGCGCTGCCGGCGGAGCTGCGCGAGCTCGTGGCCGGCGAGCTGAACGTGCTGACCCTCGAGCCGCTCGCCGGCGACCTCGTCGACGTCAGCGTCAAGGCCAACTTCCGGGCGCTGGGCAGGAGGTTCGGCAAGCGGACCGCCACCGTCGCGGCGGCCGTCGCCGCCGGCGAGCCGCAGGCGCTGGTGGCGACGCGCCAGGTCGAGGTCGACGGCGAGCTGCTCGTCCTGGAGGAGGAGGAGCTGCTCGTCACCGAGACGCCGCGGGAGGGGTGGGCGGTGGCGACCTCCTCGGGCGAGACGCTGGCGCTCGACCTGGAGATCACGCCGGAGCTGCGGCGGGCCGGTCTCGTGCGCGACGTCGTGCGGCTCGTGCAGGACGCCCGCAAGCACGCCGGCCTGGACGTGAGCGACCGCATCGAGCTGTGGTGGCAGGCCGGCGGCGAGGTGGCCGAGGCGCTGCGCGAGGCCTCCCCGCGGCTCGCCGAGGAGGTGCTCGCGGTCTCCGTCGTCGAGGGCAC
>CADCUB010000098.1 GCA_902805775.1 uncultured Frankineae bacterium
GAGGCGGCCGCCTGCGGTGCCCGCACGGGCTGCTCCGCGACCGGCGCGGGCTCGACCCGCGGCGCCGCCGGCCCGGTGACCGCGGTGATCTCGGGTGAGCCGGGGCGCACGGACACGGTCGCCGGCCGGATGCCGGCCTGCCGGGCCAGGGTGCGGACCTCGCCGCTCTGGTCGGGCGTCGCGACCGTCACGACCGTCCCGCCCGCGCCGGCGCGGGCGGTGCGGCCCGAGCGGTGCAGGTAGGCCTTGTGCTCGGTCGGCGGGTCGACGTGCACGACCAGGGCGACGTCGTCGACGTGGATGCCGCGGGCGGCGATGTCGGTGGCCACCAGGACGCGGGTGGCGCCCGAGTGGAACGCCGACAGGTTGCGCTCCCGGGCGCCCTGGCTGAGGTTGCCGTGCAGCTCGACGGCCGGGATGCCGGCTGCGGTGAGCTGCTTGGCGAGCTTCTTGGCGGTGTGCTTGGTCCGCAGGAACAGCAGGCTGCGCTCGCGGCCGGACGCGAGCTCGTGCACGACCGCCGCCTTGTCGCCGGCGGCGACCGAGAAGACGTGGTGCGTCATCGTCGACACGGGCGCGACGGCCGGGTCGACCGAGTGCGTCGTGGGCCGGTCGAGGTAGCGCCGGACGAGCACGTCGACGCCGTTGTCGAGGGTGGCCGAGAACAGCAGCCGCTGGCCGACCCGCGGGGTGCGGTCGAGCAGGCGCTTGACGGCCGGCAGGAAGCCCAGGTCGGCCATGTGGTCGGCCTCGTCCAGCACGGTGATCTCGACCCCGGACAGGTCGGCGTGACCCTGCCCGATGAGGTCCTCGAGCCGGCCAGGGCAGGCGATGAGCACGTCGACGCCGTGCGCCAGTGCCTTGACCTGGGGGTTCTGCCCGACGCCGCCGAAGACGACGGCGCTGGTCAGCCCGGCCGCGCGGGCCAGCGGCTGCACGACGGCGTGGACCTGGTTGGCGAGCTCGCGGGTCGGCACGAGCACCAGGCCGCGGGCCTGCCGCGGACGGCGGGTGCCCCCGCTCAGCCGGGCGACCAGCGGCAGGCTGAACGCGAGCGTCTTGCCGCTGCCGGTGCGGCCGCGGCCGAGCACGTCGCGGCCGGCCAGGGTGTCGGGCAGCGTCGCGACCTGGATGGGGAACGGCGCGTCGATGCCCTGCGCGGCCAGGGCCGCCACGAGCGGAGCCGGGACGCCGAGTTCGGCGAAGGCCGGGTCGCCGGTGGGAGAGCCGGCGGCGGGCGTTGTCGAGCGGGTCGTGCTGGAGGTCATGGTGTCCTTACGAGGAGGTCTGCGGTGCTCCGAGCGCGGGCGACAGGTGCGCGCTCCAGGAGTGGCCGGCTCGGTCGAGGCGGAGTGCGCCAGGAGCCGGAGGCCCCAGTCTAGGTCAGGGGCGGATCAGCCGGCGCGAGCCGAGGCAGGGCGGGCACGCCGGGCACGTCGGCCCCGAGCGTGGCGGTGACGCCCTCCTGCTCGACGACCCGCCCCAGGTCGACCTGCGCCGGGTCCGGCACCAGCACGAGCGCGGCGCCGCTGCGCAGCACGGCGAGCAGCGCCGCCAGTCCTTCCGGGTCGCCCGGCCGCACGCCCGTCAGCACCCGGTCGGCGCGGCCCAGGCCGAGGTCGGGCAGGGAGGGCAGCACCGCGCCGCGGGCCTCGACGTCCAGGCGGCTCGGGACAGGTCCGTGCCAGCGGTCGCCGTAGGTCGGGACCTCGACGGCGTAGTCGACGACGCCGGACGGGACGGCCCGGAGCCGGGCGCCGAGCGGGGAGCACGACAGCGCCAGGACCTCGTCCGCGCCGGCGGTCAGGGCGGCCTCGGCCGCGTCGGCGGTGACGAACGCCACCTCGGTGCCGGCCAGCTCGGCGGGCTCGTCGGCGACGACGACGGTGGCGCCCGTCGCGACGCCGGCCAGCAGCAGCGCGAGCGTCTGCCAGTGCAGCGGCAGCAGCAGGCCGACGCGGGTCGGCCCGCCGTACCCGTCGACGAGCAGGTTCGCCGACTTCGCCACCCAGTTGGCGGTCGTGGCGCCGGACAGCTCCACCCGCCCCCCGCCGGCGTGCAGGGTCAGCAGGGGCTGGGCGGGGTCGCGCTCTCCGGCCAGGCCCGCGGTCCAGTCCGTCAGGCTGCGCAGGGGTCCTCCGCGGCGGTCTTGACGGCGGGGGCGGCGGACGCCGAGGGTGCCGCCGGTGTCGGCCGGGGGGCGCTGCCGGTCACCGTCACCGGCCGAGCGCCGCGGTAGCCCGAGCCCACGACCACGTCGAGGGTGCGGCCCAGGGCCGGGTCGAGCTCGGTGCGGGCGCCGGGGACCGCCGCGGCGACGGTACGGGCCGAGTCGGCCTTGTCGGGGCCGTGGTAGACGGTCGTGGCGGTGGCGGTGCTGCCGCGGTTGTCGGGCGCGCCGACCACCTGGAAGCCGACCGCCGCGAGGTCGTCGTGGGCCCGCCGGCCCAGGCCCGTGACACCCGCACCGTTGTAGACCTTCACCCGGACCGCCTCCGGGCGCACGATCAGCGGCGCGGAGGCGCGTGGAGCCGTCTTGGGCTCCGGCGTCTCCGGGGGCACGTCCCGGCGCAGGCCGTCGAAGACCGTGGCCATCTTCGCCTCGTCGAGCAGCACGACCGACTGCCGCTCGCGGAAGCCGGCGGGATCGGCGACGGGGACGGTGCTGAAGATGACCCCGCCGGCGCTGAAGGTCCGGAAGCGCGTGGCCAGGTCGCGCAGGTCGCCGATCGAGGTGCCGTCGTCGACCTGCAGGGCGTCCGTGGCGACGTTCAGGACGCCGTTGAGCTTGAACGGGTTGAGCAGCGTCCCCGCCGACAGCGTCTTGCGGACGATCGCGCCGATGAACTGCTGCTGGCGCCCGATGCGGTCCAGGTCGCCGTTGGGCAGGCCCTTGCGCTGACGCACGAACGCCAGCGCCTGCGCGCCCTGGATGGTCTGGCGGCCGGCCGGCAGGTCGATGCCGGAGTCCTTCTCCTGAGCCGGCTGTGACAGGCAGACCTCGACTCCGCCGAGCGCGTCGACCATCGACTGGAAGCCGTCGAAGTCGATCTGGACGTAGTTGTCGACCCGCAGCGACGACATCTGCTCCACGGTGCGGATGAGCAGTGCCGGACCGCCCTCGAAGAACGCGGAGTTGAGCTTGCCCTCGTGCTCCTCGACCAGCTGGCCGCTCTCGGGCGAGGTGTGGGCCGGGATCGTGACCCACGAGTCGCGCGGGAAGCTGACGAGCTGGGCCTTGTCGCTGTCGCCGTACAGGTGGGCGAGGATCACCGTGTCGGAGCGCTGACCGGTGACGAACTGCTCGCCGACCCCCTGCGGGCCCTCGCCGGCCGACAGGTCGCCGCGCGTGTCGGAGCCGACGATGAGGATGTTGCGCGCGTCGCGCGGGGTCTCGTCCGGGCGCTGCTCGTCGCTGGCCGCGAAGACGTCCGGGATGCGCTCGATCTGGCGGTCGTACTTGTTGACGAGCAGGTAGCCCCCGACGGCGACGGCGAGCACGGCGAAGGACGTCACCACCGCCAGCAGCGACAGCAGGTGCGCCCAGCGGCCGCCGGAGGAGGCGGGCCGCGGGCCACCCGCAGGCGGCGGGCCGGTGCGCCGGCTGCCGCTGGGACGCCGGGGGGCGCGCGGGTCGAGGTGGGCGGGGAGCCGCTGGCCGGCCGGCTCGCCCGCCCGGGA
>CADCUB010000099.1 GCA_902805775.1 uncultured Frankineae bacterium
GGCGGGGCGGTGCTGCGCGGACGCGACTACGTCCTGCCCGTCGACGTCGCCGACCTGGCCCCCGACGTGCTGGCCCACCGCCTCGTCCTGACCTACGAAGCCCTCGCCGACGAGGTGTCCGCGACCTCGATCGTGGCCCGGGTGCTCGAGAAGGTCGATCCTCCGCAGGTCGCCCCGGCGCAGGGGTCGAGCCCGCAGTTCAGCACCGGCCAGGGCGTCGCGTGAGCTCGCGGCTGTTCCGGCCCCGCGCGGGCTCCCCGCCGCCTGCGCCGCCGGCCCCGCCGCTGGCCTCCCCGGCGGCGGTGCGCCGGCTCGCGCTGCAGGTGTCGTCCCGCCTCGACGGGCTCCTGCAGGGCGACCACCTGGGCCACCTGCCGGGCCCGGGCACCGAACCGGCCGACGCCCGCATCTACAGCCCGGGCGACGACGTGCGCCGCATCGACTGGGCGGTCACCGCCCGTACGGGGGAGGCGCACGTGCGCCAGGCGGTCGCCGAGCGGGAGCTGGAGACGAACCTGCTCGTCGACCTGACCGCGTCGATGTCGTTCGGAACGGCGCGCAACGAGAAGCGCGACGTCGCGGTGGCGCTGGCCGCGGCCGTGGGCCACCTCGCCTCCGGGCCCGGTGACCGGCTCGGCGCGGTGGTCCTGTCCGACGCCGTGCGACGCCTGCCGGCCCGGTCGGGGCGGGCGGCTGTGCTGGCCCTGCTGCACGTCCTGACCTCGACCCGTCCGCTCGAGGGCGCCGGACCGTCCCTCGCCCAAGGGCTGACGGCCCTCGCCTCGCCGCCCCGACGGCGCGGCCTCGTCGTCGTCATCAGCGACCTCGTCGGGCCGGTCGGGCAGGACCCCGACTGGGGAGCCCCGCTGCGCCGCCTGACCTCGCGGCACGACGTCGTGGTCGCGGAGGTCGTCGACCCCCGCGAGCTGGAGCTGCCCTCGGTCGGGACGCTGCGCCTGGTCGACCCCGAGACCGGCCGGCACCTCGAGGTCCCGACCGGCGACCGGCGGGTGCGCGAGCGCTACGCCGAGGCCGCCGCCGCGCGCCGCGCCGCCTGGGCCGACGCGGTGCGGTCGGCGGGGGCGGGTCACCTCGTCGTCCGCACCGACACCGACTGGCTGCCCGTCCTCGCCGGCCACCTGGCCGCGCGGCGCCGGCTGCGGGCAGCCGGGCGCCCGCCGCGGGGGCGCTAGTGGGCTTCCTGTCACCCGTCCGGCTGTGGCTGCTCCTGCTGGTCGCGGCCCTGGCCGTGGCCTACGTCGCGGCGCAGCGGCGGCGCCCGGCGTACGCCCTGCGCTTCTCCGAGCTCGACCTGCTGGCCAGCGTGCTGCCCCGGCGCGCGGCCTGGAAGCGGCACGTGCCCGCGGTCCTGCTGCTGCTGTGCATGACCGCGCTGACGGTGGCCTTCGCCCGCCCCACGGGGGAGGTCGACGTCCCGCGCGAGCGGGCGACCGTGGTCGTCGCGCTGGACGTCTCGCTGTCGATGCAGGCCGACGACGTCTCGCCGGACCGGATCACGGCCGCGCGCCAGTCGGCGTCGGCGTTCGTGGAGGGGCTGCCGGACCGCTTCGACGTCGGGCTCGTGGCCTTCAGCGGCCGGGCGGGCGTGGTGGTGGCCCCCACCCGCGACCACGCCGCCGTCGTCGCCGCGGTGCGCGGGCTGGAGCTGGACGAGAGCACGGCGATCGGCGAGGCGGTGTTCGCCTCGCTCGCGGCCGTGCGGGCGGTCGCCGTCGCGCCGGGGGAGGAGCCGCCGCCGGCCCGGATCGTCCTGCTCAGCGACGGCACCAACACCGTGGGGCGGTCCCTGGCGGACGCCGCGCAGGAGGCCCGCGACGCCGGCGTGCCCGTGTCGACCATCGCCTACGGCACCCCCGACGGGCGGGTCGACGTCGGCGGCGGCTCCATCCCGGTGCCGGTCGACGTCGAGGCCCTCGAGCAGCTGGCGGCCGACACCGACGGCACGTCCTTCACGGCCGAGAGCGGGGAGGAGCTCCGCTCGGTCTACGACGACATCGGCGGGCAGGTCGGCACCACCCGCGAGGTGCGCGAGATCACCGCCCGGGTCGCGGGCGTCGGGCTGTTCCTCGCCCTCGCCGCAGCGGCCGCGTCCCTGGCCTGGAGCGCCCGCCTGCCGTAGCCCCGCTCCACGTCCCCGGCCCGGACCGTGCGCTGGGAGGGCTGCGGCGCACGGTCCGAGCGGGGGGTGGGCAGGATGCAGGCATGACGCCCGCGCCCCCGGCAGGTCCTCCGCCCGGAGACTGGGAGGCCGACGTCGTGCTCAACGACGGCGGCACCGTCCACCTGCGGCCGATCCGCCCGGACGACGCCGACCGGCTGCGCCAGTTCCACGGCCGGCTGTCGCAGCAGACCGTCTACAACCGCTTCTTCGCCTACCACCCGACGCTGTCCGACGCCGACGTCGCCCGCTTCACGCAGGTCGACCACGTCGACCGCGTCGCGCTGGTGGCCACGCTGCACGGGCAGATCATCGGGGTGGTGCGGTACGACCGCGCGCCGGGCGCCGACGAGGGGGAGGTGGCCTTCGTCGTCGAGGACGCCCACCAGGGCCGCGGTCTGGGCCCGGTCCTGCTGGAGCACCTGGCCGCCGCCGCCCGCGAGCGCGGCGTCGTCCGCTTCACCGCCGACGTGCTGCCCACCAACCGGGCGATGCTCGGGGTGTTCCGCAGCGCCGGCTACCAGGTGCGGCGGGCCCTCGCCGAGGGCTACGTGGAGCTGTCGTTCCCCATCCAGCAGACCGTCACCTCGCTGGAGGTCATGCGCGACCGCGAGCACCGCGCCGAGGCGCGGTCGGTGCAGCGCCTGCTGCGACCGGGCTCCGTCGCCGTCATCGGCGCCTCGCGGGAGCCGGGCGCCCCCGGGCACGAGGTGCTGCGGTCGCTGCTCGCCCACGGCTTCGAGGGGCCGGTGTTCCCGGTCAACCCGGCCGCCGCCCACGTCTCGGGCGTACGGGCGTACGCCGACGTCCGCGACATCCCCGACCCGGTCGACCTGGCGGTCGTCGCCGTGCCGGCGCCGGAGGTCGCCGAGGTCGTGCGGGCGTGCTCGGACAAGGACGTGCGCGGCCTCGTGGTGGTCTCGGGCGGCTTCGCCGACGGAGGGCCGCAGGGGCGCGCCCGGCTCGAGGAGGTCGTCCTGCTCGCGCGCGACGGCGGCATGCGCCTGATCGGGCCGAACGCCATGGGCGTCGTCAACACCGACCCGGCGGTGCGGCTGCACGCGACGTTCGCCGCCGGCTCGCCGCCGGCCGGCTCGGTCGGCGTGTTCTCCCAGTCGGGCGCGCTGGCCGGGACCTTCCTGCAGGAGGCCGCCCGCCGCAGGCTGGGGCTGTCGGCGTTCGTGTCCATCGGCGACCGCGCCGACGTCTCCGGCAACGACCTGCTGCAGCACTGGCGGGCCGACGAGCGCACCGAGGTCGTGGTGCTGCACCTGCGGGGCTTCGGCAACCCCCGCAAGTTCGCGCGCATCGCCCGTCAGGTCGGGCGCACCAAGCCGGTCGTCGCGCTCAAGAGCGGCCGCGGCAAGGGCGACGTCGCCGTCAGCGCGCTGTTCGAGAGCGCCGGCGTCGTGCGGGTCGGCTCGCTGGCCCAGCTGTTCGAGACCGCCCAGCTGTTCGCGCTGCAGCCGCTGCCCGCCGGGCGCCGGGTCGCCGTCGTCGGCACCTCGAACGCGCTGGCGGCGCTGGCCGCCGACGCCTGCCGGGAGGCCGGGCTGGAGGTGCCCGAGCTGCCGCAGGACGTGCGCGTCCGGCTGCGGGCGCTGACCGGCACCACCGAGACGGCCAACCCGGTCGACCTCGGGCCGGTGGCCGGTCCCGACGAGCTCACGGCCGCGCTCGAGGTGCTGACGGACGGCGGGCTCGTCGACGCGGTGCTGGCGGTCGTCGTCCCGCCGCCGCACGCCGGCTCGGGCAGCGCGCTCGTCGACGCCCTGGGCGGCGCGCTCCGCTCGGCCGGCGCAGGTGCGCTGCCCGTCGTCGCGAGCTTCCTCGGGGCCGACGGCGTGCCGGACGCCCTGGCGGTGCGCGGCCCGGACGGCGCGCCCGTGCGCGGGTCGGTCCCGTCGTACGCCTCCCCGGAGTCGGCGGCGCTGGCCCTGTCCCGGGCCGTCGCCTACGCGCAGTGGCGGGCCCGGCCGGAGGGGACGGCGAGCGCGCTGTCCGACGTCGACCTGCCCGCGGCCCGCGAGGTGCTGGTGCGGCTGCCGGAGGACGGAGCCTGGCTGTCGCAGTCGGACGCCGCCGCCCTGCTCGCCCCCGTCGGGGTGCGGGTCTGGCCGACCGTGCTCGTGCGCAGCGAGGACGAGGCCGTGCAGGTCGCCGGCTCGACCGGCTGGCCGGTCGCGCTCAAGGCCGCGTCGGAGCAGTGGCGGCACCGGCTCGACGTCGGCGCCGTGCGCCTCGAGCTGGGCGAGGAGGCCGAGCTGCGCGAGGCGTGGCAGGCCGTCGCCGCGCTCACCGGCGAGTCGACGGCGTACGTCCAGCCGATGGCGCTGCCGGGCGTCTCGACCGTGATCCGCCTGGTGCAGGACCCGGTGGCGGGCCCGCTGCTGTCGCTGCGGCTCGGCGGCGTCGCCGTCGACCTGCTCGTCGACCCGGTCACCCGCACCCTGCCGCTCACCGACGCCGACGCGACCGACCTCGTGCGCGCGATCCGCGGCTCGCAGCTGCTGACCGGTGAGGTCGGGGGACCGCCGGCCGGTGCCGCGGGCGGTGCACGGGCCGACGTGGGCGCGCTCGAGGACCTGCTGCTGCGGGTGGCCCGCATCGGCGAGGAGCTGCCCTCGGTCGCCGAGCTGGTGCTCGACCCCGTCCTGGTCCAGCGGCGGGGGGCGGTGCCGCTGCACGCCGGGGTCCGGCTGCTGCCGCCGGGCACCGACCCCGACCGCGGGGCGCGGCGGCTGAGCGGGTCCTACGCGGTGCTGTAGCCGGCGGCGCCGTGGGGGAGGGTCACGGCGTGCACATCTCCGCCAAGGCCGACTACGCCGTGCGTGCCGCCGTGCACCTCGCGTCGGTGAGCTCGGGACCGACGACCACCGAGGCGATCGCCTCCGCGCAGGGCATCCCCGGCAAGTTCCTGGAGGCGATCATGACCAGCCTCAAGGCCGCGGGGGTGGTGCGCAGCCAGCGCGGCCCGTCCGGCGGCTTCTGGCTGAGCCGGCCCGCCGACGCGATCACGGTCGCCGACGTGATGCGGGCGGTCGACGGGCCGCTCGCCTCGGTGCGCGGGCAGCGGCCCGAGGACGTCGCCTACACCGGCTCGGCGGCGCCGCTGCAGTCGGTGTGGCTGGCCGTCCGCTCGGCCCTGCGCGAGGTGCTGGAGCACGTCACGCTCGCCGACCTCGCGACGGCCGAGCTGCCGGAGGCGGTGCTGCGCCGGGCCGCCGAGCCGCACGTCTGGCGCACGGCGGCGACCTGCCTGCCGCCGGAGGCCGACTCCGGGGTGTGACCGGACTCCTAGTGCTCCGCTAGGAGATCGGGCCGGAGTGTGGCAGGCTGACGGGCGTGACCGCACGCGACCTGATGCTCGACCCCTTCTGGGTCGGCCGTCGCGCGGACGCCTTCGACGAGACCTGTCGCTGACGCTCCGGCGCCTCGCGCGCCCCGCCGTCCGCCGTCCCCTCCACGTCTGGGCCAGCTCGTGACCTCCTGCTCTGCCACCGACCCTGGCGCCGCGCTCCTGCGCCGCCACCGGCTCGCGCACGCTCCGGTCCCTCCCGGGACGCGGTGTCCGACGGCCTGACCGCCGTCCGACCGCCCCTCGCCGCGCCCGCGGCCCCCAGACCTGGAGCACGCCCGCAGTGGAGATCCGCCGTACCGCCTTGCTCGTCGCCGCTCTCGCCCTGTCCGCCGGCTGCGCGACCAGCGCCCAGCGCGACGCCACGGTCGCCGAGCCGGCAGCCCGCTCGACCGGCACGCCCGCCGCCGAGCTCCGCCTCGGCTACTTCCCCAACGTCACGCACGCCACAGCGGTGTACGGCGACGCCGCCGGCGTCTTCGCCGAGGCGCTCGGCGACACGACGCTCACGACGCAGCAGTTCAACGCCGGCCCGTCCGCGGTCGAGGCGCTGTTCGGCGGCGCGCTCGACGCGACCTACATCGGGCCGAACCCGGCGATCAACGCCTTCGTCAAGAGCGCGGCGGAGGGCGGCGCGATCCGCATCGTCGCCGGAGCCACCAGCGGCGGCGCCTCGCTGGTGGTGCGGCCGGGCATCGAGTCGGCGGAGGACCTGCGCGGCACGCGGATCGCGACGCCGCAGACGGGCGGGACGCAGGACATCGCGCTGCGCCACTACCTCGACGAGAACGGCTACGACGTCGCCGAGAACGGCGCGGGTGACGTCACCGTCGTCGCGCAGGAGAACCCGGTCACCCTGACGGCGTTCCAGGCCGGCGAGGTCGACGGCGCCTGGCTGCCCGAGCCGTGGGCCAGTCGGCTGGTCCTCGAGGCGGGGGCGGAGGTCCTCGTCGACGAGAAGGACCTGTGGCCCGGCGGCGACTTCGTGACCACCCACCTGATCGTGCGCACCGAGTACCTGCGCGACCACCCGCAGACGGTCAAGGCGCTCATCGAGGGCTCGGTCGCGGCCAACCAGGCCATCGCCGACGACCCGGGCAAGGCGCAGGCCGTCGTCGGCGAGGCCCTCGCCGAGCTGACCGGCAAGGCGCTGCCGCCGCCGGTGCTCGAGCGCGCGTTCGCCAACATCGAGTCGACCGACGACCCCGTCGCCGCCTCGCTGGCCACCTCCGCCGAGCACGCCTTCGCGACCGGGCTGGTGGACGAAGCAGACCTGACCGGCATCTACGACCTCACGCTGCTGCGCGAGGTCCTGGGCGAGCCCGTCGACGACGCCGAGCTGGGAGGCTCCTCATGACACTGCTCGACACCCTGTCCCGCCGGCCGGCCGCCGCGCCCGCCGATCCCGGCGTCGCGGTGCGGCTCGCCGGGGTCACCAAGCGCTTCGGCGACGGCCCGGTCGTGCTCGACGACATCAGCCTCACCGTCGACGACGGCGAGTTCGTCTGCCTGCTCGGCGCGTCCGGCTGCGGCAAGTCGACGCTGCTCAACCTGGCCGCCGGGCTCGACGTCCCCACGGCCGGGACGGTCACCCTGCCCGGCGGCCGGGCCGCGCTGATGTTCCAGGAGTCGGCGCTGCTGCCCTGGCTGACCGCGTCGCAGAACGTCGAGCTGGCCCTGCGCCTGCGCGGGCTCGGCCGGCGGGAGCGCCGCGACCGGGCGGCCGAGCTGCTCGAGCTGGTGCGCCTCAAGGACGCCGGCGGCAAGCGGGTGCACGAGCTGTCCGGCGGCATGCGGCAGCGCGTGGCGATGGCCCGCGCGCTGGCGCAGGAGGCGAGCGTCCTGCTGATGGACGAGCCCTTCGCCGCGCTCGACGCGATCACCCGCGACGTGCTGCACGAGGAGCTGGCGAGGCTGCGCACCTCGCAGGCGCTGACGGTCGTGTTCGTCACCCACAACGTGCGCGAGGCGGTGCGGCTGGGCGACCGCGTCGTGCTGCTGTCCTCGCGCCCCGGGCGGATCGCCCGGGAGTACGACATCGCGATCGACACTCCCCGCCGGATCGAGTCGCCCGACGTGGCGCGCCTGTCCGTGCAGATCACCGACGACCTGCGCGCCGAGATCCGGCGCCACGGAGGACAGACGTGACGACCACCCCCTCGCAGCAGCGCCCGCGCGCCGAGCTGCCGCAGGACGACCTCGCCAGCCTCGAGGCGGGCCTGGACGCCCTCGAGGCGCCGGTGGAGGCCCGCCCGTCGCCCCTGACTCGGGCGGTGTCGAGCGCCTGGCCGCCGGTCGTGGCGGTCGCGCTCATGCTCGGCGTCTGGGAGCTGGTCTTCCGCACCGGGTGGAAGCCGAGCTACGCCCTGCCCTCCCCGGCTGACGTCGGTCTCGTCCTGGTCGAGCAGCTGCGTGACGGGACCCTGCTCGACGCGATCGTCGTGAGCATCACGCGGGGCGGGCTGGGCTTCGCCGTGGCGGTGCTCATCGGCACGCCGCTCGGCCTGCTGGTCGGGCGCGTCGGCGCCGTCCGGCGGGGCATCGGGCCGATCCTGTCGGGGCTGCAGAGCCTGCCGTCGGTGGCCTGGGTGCCCGCGGCGATCATCTTCTTCGGCCTCGGCGAGGGCGCCATCTACGCCGTCGTGCTGCTGGGCGCGGTCCCGTCGATCGCCAACGGCATGGTGTCGGGGATCGACCAGGTGCCGCCGCTGTTCCTGCGCGTCGGGCGCGTGCTCGGTGCCCGTGGGCTGTCGGCGGCGCGCTTCGTCCTGCTCCCGGCGGTGCTGCCGGCCTACCTCGCCGGGCTCCGGCAGGGCTGGGCGTTCTCCTGGCGCTCGCTCATGGCCGCCGAGCTCATCGTCAGCTCCCCCGAGCTCGGGCTCGGCCTCGGCCAGCTGCTCGACCAGGGCCGCCTGCTCAACGACATGAGCCTGGTCTTCGCCGGCATCCTCGGCATCCTCGTCGTCGGCATCGCCGTGGAGCTGTGCCTGTTCGCGCCGCTCGAGCGCCGGGTGCTGCGGCGCCGGGGACTGCTCGTCGGGCGCTGAGCGCCCACCCCTGGACCGGGGGTCAGACCCGCGGAGCCGGGAAGGGGCCCGGCATGGCCCCTCCTGCGATGACCGACGTGGTGCGCGGAGCCGGTGCCGGGGCGGTGGCCACGGTCGCGATGAGCGCGGTGATGCTGGCCGCCGGCCGGCTCGGGATGGTGGGCCGGCAGCCGCCCGAGGCGATCGTGCGCCGGGCCGGGCAGCTCGGTGGCGCCGAGCCCCGCGGACGGGCGGCGGGCGTCCTGGCCTCGCTCGCCCACCTCGGCTTCGGCGCCGGGACGGGAGCGGCGTACGCGCTGCTGCCCCCGACGGCGCGTCCGGTGCTCCGAGCAGTGGGCGTCTCCCTCGGGGTCTACGCCGCCAGCTACGCGGGATGGGTCCCCGCGCTCGGCGCGCTGCCGCACGCCGAGCGCGACCGCACCGACCGGCAGGCCGTCATGGCCGCCGCCCACGTCGTGTACGGCGCCGTCCTCGGGGCCCTCGACGCGCGAGGGCGCGGCCGGGGGCTGCACCGGGGCTGACGGCCGGGCGGCTCTCGACCTGCGGCTCCCTCCCTCTCCGGGGGCGGAGACCTCGCGGTCCGGCGTGCGCGCGAGGTGCGCCCGGTCAGGCCCCGACCAGGCGCAGCACCTCGGCGTGCCGCCGCTCGAGGTCGGCGCCCGGTCCGCTGCGCGAGGCGGTGCCCGCCAGCACCACCCGGTCGGGCCGCACCACGACGCAGCACGCGCCGGCGTCGTCCAGCCACCGGGCCAGGACACCGCCGTCGTCGACCGCCGGGTCCCGCCCGGCGACGGTGAGCAGCGGTGCGTCCAGGCGTGCCGCCAGGCGGCGCAGCGCGGGGTCGGGCGGCACGGCCGTGAGCACCGCGAAGCCCGGTCCGAGCAGGTCGTCGAGCAGCGGCCCCGACTGGCCGTCGTCGCCGCCCGGGCGCAGTCGCG
>CADCUB010000100.1 GCA_902805775.1 uncultured Frankineae bacterium
CTACCACGAGATCGACAAGCAGCTGCCCGAGACCGACCGCGACAAGCTGGACGACTTCGCGGCGGGCTTCCCGCGCTTCGCCCTCGGCCTGACCAAGAAGGTCGTCGTCGCCGACGCGCTGTCGCCGGTGGCCGACGCGGTCTTCGCCCTGCCCGAGGACCAGCTCACGACCTCGGTGGTGTGGCTCGGCGTGCTGGCCTACACGCTGCAGATCTACTTCGACTTCTCCGGCTACTCCGACATGGCGATCGGGCTCGGCCGCATGATCGGCTTCCGGCTGCCCGAGAACTTCTCCCGTCCGTACTCCGCGGTGTCGGTCACCGACTTCTGGCGCCGCTGGCACATGTCGCTGTCGCGCTGGTTCCGCGACTACGTCTACATCCCGCTCGGCGGCAACCGCGGCTCGTCGCTGCTGACCTACCGCAACCTGTTCACGGTGTTCCTGCTCACCGGGATCTGGCACGGCGCCGCGTGGACCTTCGTGGTGTGGGGCTTGTTCCACGGCGTCCTGCTCGCGATCGAGCGGGCCACCGGCCTGGCCCGGATCGCGGACGACGCCTGGGTCG
This sequence comes from uncultured Frankineae bacterium, assembly GCA_902805775.1. Classification (GTDB taxonomy): domain Bacteria; phylum Actinomycetota; class Actinomycetes; order Mycobacteriales; family SCTD01; genus SCTD01. The sequence continues at coordinate 567 of CADCUB010000100.1, forward strand.
TCCCACGGCGCGCGGTGACGTTCCTGCTCGTCGTCGTCGGCTGGGTCTTCTTCCGGGCGGCCGACCTCGGCCGCGCGCTCGACATGGTCCGCATCATGTTCGTGCCCCGGGGCGGTGCGGTGCCCAGCGAGGTGACGACGGTCCTCACCGACCAGCGCACCCTGGTCTTCGCGCTGGCGCTGCTCGTCGTGCTGCTGCCGAAGGACCTGGTGATGGGCAGACTGGTCGACGAGAGCCGCACCCGCATCGCGGGGGCGGCCCGGCTGGCCTACTCCGCGGTCGGCGCGCCGTACGCCGCGGTGCTGGTCGCCGCCGGCACCTTCAGCCCGTTCCTGTACTTCCAGTTCTAGTGCCGTCCCGACCGAGGAGCCCCGTGCCCGACGACGTGCGCGAGTCGGCGGCCGCCGACGCGTCCGCCTCCGTTCCCGGAGGCGTCGTCGGCGCCGGGACCGGCCCCGACCAGGACCGCGAGATCCCCCCTGCGCGGTCGCGGCGACGGCCGCTGCTCGTGCTGCTCGTCGGGCTGGTGTTCCTGTTCACGCCGGCGCTGGCGTACGCCGTCGGTGTGCGCGCGACCGAGATCGAGAACCGGCGCCTGACGTCGTTCCCCTCGGTCTCCGAGGGGTGGCAGTTCTTCCCGGAGCTCAGCACCTGGGCCACCGACCACCTGCCGTTGCGCGACCGGGCCGTGGCGGCCAACACCCGCCTGTCCGAGACCGTCTTCGGCGAACCGCCGCAGTACGGCGGCCCGGCCACGGGCGAGGGCGGTCCGGCGGGTGCGGGCCCCGTGGCGCCGCAGCCGGGAGGCGAGCAGGCGCCCGACCGGGTCTTCCCCCAGGTGCTGCAGGGCGAGGACGGCTGGCTGTTCTTCGGCGCCGACTTCTCCGGTGCCTGCGAGCCCGAGCGGCCGCTCGACGAGACGCTGGCCGGCCTGGAGCGCTTCGGCGAGGCGGTGCGCCGGGCCGGCAAGACCTACGTCTTCACGGTCGCCCCCGACAAGTCCACGATGAACCCCGACAAGCTCCCGGAGTCCTACGTCGGCGACGACTGCGCTCCCGAGGCCAAGCAGGCCTTCTGGGACCGCATGCGCGAGCGTCCGCCGCTCGGCTACGTCGACCTCAAGGACGAGCTGGCGCGGGTGCAGGAGCAGGACGGGGTCAACCTCTGGCGGCCCGGCGACACGCACTGGGCGCAGCGCGGCGCCGCTGTCTACGCGCAGCGCCTGGCCGAGGGCCTGGACCCCGCGCTGTGGCGCACGACCCGGCTCGTCGAGACCGGCCCGGTACGGATGAAGGCCGACCTGGCCGCCCAGCTCGGGACTCCCCGTGAGGACGAGGTCCCCGGCTGGCGGGTGGAGCGGGACGGGGTCACGGTGACCGAGCTGTCGGAGTCGCGGCTGCGCAGCACCACCACGGGAGCGCCGCTGCACACCCCCCCGACGCTCGTCCTCGGCGACTCCTTCACCCAGAACGCTCGGCCCTCCCTGGCGCCGCTGTTCGCCGACGCGCGGATCCTGCACCCGGCCGTGGCCGCCGCCGACCCGGACGGACTGGTCGCCGCCGTCCTGTCGGCCGACACCGTCGTGCTGGAGATCGTCGAGCGGTCGGTGGTGTCCGGCGAGGTCCCGCTCGTCGACGAGGGCTTCCTGGCGGCCCTCGAGGCGGCGGTGGCCGCCGGCGGCGCGCCGAGCCCGCCTGCGGGCTCCTAGACCGCGGTCGGCGTGCCGGCGGCCTCCGGCGCAGGTCCGCCGGTGACCGCCAGGCGCACGACGAGGGCCAGCAGCACCGCCCCCGCGAGGGCGGGCAGGACGAAGACGGCGACGGTCACGGGCTCCGGCCAGGGGGCCCACTCGGCGACGCCCTCGAGCGCGTCGCGGAAGCGGTCGAGCCTGGAGCGCCCCTCGTAGGGCGGCAGCCAGGAGCGCCGCAGGACGTAGAGCAGGCCCCACGCCTGCATGCCGAAGGCCAGCAGTGCCGCGAGCAGCGGCAGCACCCGGTCGGCCCGGCGCAGCAGGACCGTCAGCCCGAGGGCGACGGCGGCCGCCATGCTCGGCAGCGCGCCGAACAGGTAGCGCCCCTGCGCGCCGGGGAAGTGCGGGGTGAAGGAGTAGTAGCTCCAGATGCCGTACAGGACGATGCCGACGGTGCCGGCGAACGGCACTCCCACCGAGACCAGCAGCGGCAGCCGCCTGCCCCTCGCGAGCAGGACGGCCGCGACGACGGCGAGCAGGGCGCCTGCGGCCAGCACGTTGGTGAGGGCGAAGGGGAAGACGTCGGGTCCGGCGTAGTTGATGGCCAGGCCGCCCCAGAAGCGCTGGGTGAGCAGCATCCAGGCGCCGTCGACGAAGGCGGTGACGGAGGCCTCGTCGCCCGGCGCCCGCGACTCCAGCCGCAGGACCCGGCGCATGTCGGCCAGCGGCCAGCCGTTGGGCTGGACCGTGCCGTAGAGGACGAGGTTGCGCAGCCACCACCACCCGCCGACGGCGAACGCGACGACCAGGCAGGCCAGGCCCGACAGCGCCCACCTGGGCGTCGAGCTCCGCCGGCCGCCGACCACGAAGCACAGCGCGACGGCCAGCGGCAGCGCGAGGGCGAAGCCCTTGGTCAGCAGCGCCAGGCCCACGACCACGCCCGTCGTGACGACGGTCCGCCGGCGCAGGTCACCCATCGCGATCCGGGCCAGCAGGACCACCGAGACGGCGAAGGCGAGGGTGTAGCCGGCGTCGTTGTTGACGCTCCCCCCCACCCGCTGCAGCTGGGGGACGGACACGGCCAGCAGCGCCCCGGTGATGCCGGTGGTCCGGCTCGCACCCAGCGCCGACGCCGTCGCCCAGGCGAGCAGGGGCAGCGGCGCCATGAGCAGGACGCTCAGCAGCCTCAGCACGCCCACCGTCCGGTCGAACGGCCAGTCCAGCGAGCCCGGCACGGCGGCCAGCACGGCCGCGCCGAGGGCGTAGTAGAGGGGCGGGTGCTGGGTCATCTGGTTCGGCAGCACCTGGTCGGTGCTCTGCCGGTCGACGCCCTGGGAGGCCACCGAGGGGCGCTCGGCCCGTGGAGGCGGCTCGTCGTCGCTGAAGGGCAGCGTGCGCAGCTCCTGCAGCGTGGGGGTCGCGACGTTCACGACGCCCTCGGACAGCTCGCGCTCCTGCGGGGCCGGCCAGCCGTCGCCGTGGCGGATCGTGAGCACCGCGTCGACGTGCTGCGCCTCGTCGAAGCCCGTGAAGGCCGGGTAGAGCAGCGTGGCGACGAGCAGCAGCCCCACGTGCAGTGCGGTGACCGCCCACACGACGCCCGGAGGCCCCGAGCGGGAGGAGCTCGACCGCCGTCGGGTCGAGGAGGGTTCGTCCGTGGGAGCGACGGCGATGTCGTGCATGGATCTCCTGGTCGGCGACGTGCGCGGTGGGTGGGAGCCGGTCGGCCCGACCGCGACCGAGCGCGGTGCCCGCCGTCGAGCGAGCCAGTGTCGCAGAGGCCGGACCCGTCGGGCGTAGGGTGACCTCCCCTGCGATCGAGGAGCGCGACCTGACCGGCCCTGACCCTCGCGTCCTCGTCGACGCGACCGCCGTGCCGGCCGACCGCGGCGGTGTCGGCCGCTACGTCGACGGCCTGCTGGTGGCCCTGGCCGAGAGGGGCGCCGACCTCGCCGTCGTGTGCCAGCGCTCGGACGCCGAGCGCTACTCGCGGATGACCGGCAGCGCGGAGGTCGTCCCGGGACCGGCCGCCATCGCCCACCGGCCGGCCCGCCTGGCGTGGGAGCAGACGGGGCTGCCGCTGGTGGCCGCCCAGGTCGGGGCCCGCGTCCTGCACTCGCCCCACTACACGATGCCGCTGCGCTGCGGGCTGCCGGTCGTGGTGACCGTGCACGACGCGACGTTCTTCACCGAGCCCGAGATGCACAGCTCGGTCAAGGGCACGTTCTTCCGCTCGGCGACCCGGACGGCGCTGCGCCGGGCGGCGCGCGTCGTCACGCCCAGCCGGGCCACCCGCGACGAGCTCGTCCGGCTCCTCGACGCCGACGCCGGCCGCATCGACGTCGCCCCCCACGGTGTCGACTCCCGCACGTTCCGGGTGCCGACCGACAGCGAGACCGCCCGGGTGCAGGCCCGGCTGGGACTGGCCGGCCAGCCCTACATCGCCTTCCTGGGCATGCTGGAGCCGCGCAAGAACGTGCCCGGCCTGATCCGCGGCTGGATCCGGGCCTGCGAGGGGCGCGACCAGCCCCCCGCGCTGGTGCTGGCCGGCGGCTCGGGCTGGGACGACACCATCGACGCGGCCGTCGCGGAGGTCCCGTCCTCCCTGCGGGTCCTGCGCCCGGGATACCTGCGCTTCACGGACCTGCCGGGCTACCTCGGCGGCGCGGTGCTGGTCGCCTACCCGAGCCACGGCGAGGGCTTCGGCCTGCCGGTGCTCGAGGCGATGGCCTGCGGGGCGCCGGTGCTCACGACCGACCGCCTGTCGCTGCCCGAGGTCGGCGGCGACGCCGTCGCCTACACCGAGCCCGATCCCGACGCCATCGCCGCCGCCCTCACCGCCCTGCTCGACGACCCCGACCGGCGGGCCGAGCTCGGGGCGGCCGGGCACGAGCGCTCGCTGCAGTTCACCTGGGCGGCCAGCGCCGAGGCGCACCTGACGGCCTTCCGGCGCGCGCTCGACGCGTGAGCGCCCGCTGCCGATGAGCGGGCCGCCGCTGCGGGTCGTGGTCGTCACCTTCTCGCCGGGACCGGCGCTGCCGGAGTTCCTGCGCAGCCTGCGTACCGCGACCACCACACCCCACGAGGTGGTGCTCGCCGACAACGGCAGCGACGACGGGGTCCCCGAGGCGGCCGTCGGGCCGGACACCCGGCTGCTGCGCACCGGCGGCAACCTGGGGTACGGCCGCGCGGCGAACCTGGGCGCCTCCGGCTTCGGCGGCGACTGGCTGGTGGTGGCCAACCCCGACGTGGTGTGGACGCCCGGCGCGCTCGACGAGCTGCTCGCCGCCGGCCGGCGGTGGCCACGCGCGGGCTGTCTCGGGCCGGCGATCCGCACCCCGGACGGCCGGCTCTACCCGTCCGCGCGCGCCTTCCCGTCGCTGGGCCGGGGCACCGGTCACGCGCTGTTCGGCTGGTGGTGGCCGGCCAACCCGTGGACCCGCTCCTACCGCGCCGAGACCGGCTCGCCGGTCGAGGGGACCACCGGCTGGCTGTCCGGCGCGTGTATGTTGCTGCGCCGTGAGGCGTTCGAGTCGGTCGCCGGCTTCGACCCGGCCTACTTCATGTACTGCGAGGACATGGACCTGTGCGCCCGCCTGGCGCAGGCCGGCTGGCTCAACGTCTACGTCCCCTCGGCGGTCGTGACGCACCTCGGCGGCCACGCCACCTCGCGGGCGGCCGGGCCGATGCTGCGCGAGCACCACCGGGCGCTGTACCGCTACCTGTCGCGGCAGTACTCCGGGCCGGCCTGGGCGCCGGTGCGGGCGGTCCTGGGCGTCGGGCTGCTGCTGCGCTACCTGCTCGCTGCCCGGGTGCGGGCGGTGGGGGAGGGCGCGGCGCCGACCCGGTCCGCCGAGGTCCTGGACGCGCCGGGCGAGGGCGGGCCGCCGTGAGGCACGCCCTCGTGCTCGCCGGCGGCTCGGGCACCCGCCTGTGGCCGCTGTCGACGGCGAGCCGCCCCAAGCAGCTCGTGCCGCTGCTGCAGGGCCGCTCGCTGCTCGAGCTCGCCGTCGCGCGCGCGGGGGCGGTCGTCCCGCTCGACCAGGTCTGGCTGGGGTGCGGCGAGGCGCTGCGCGAGGCCGTCGCGTCGGTGGCCGGTCTGCGGGCCGACCGGCTGGTCGTCGAGCCCTCCGGGCGCGACACGCTCGCCGCCGTCGCGCTGGGCTGCGCGGTGATCGCCGAGCACGACCCCGACGCGGTGGTCGCGGTCCTGACGGCCGACCACCTCGTCGAGCCGGTCGAGCAGTTCGCGGCGACGCTGGCGGCGGCGTACGAGCTGGCCGAGGCCCGCGACGACGTGCTGGTCACCTTCGGCGTGGTGCCCGACCACCCCGCCACCGGCTTCGGCTACCTCGAGCTCGGCGGGCCGCTGCAGGGGTCGGCCCGCACGGTCACGACGTTCCGCGAGAAGCCCGAGCTCGCGGTGGCCGAGGCGTTCCTGGCGGCGGGCCGGTCGCGCTACCTGTGGAACTCCGGCATGTTCGTCTGGCGGGCTGCGACGATCCTGCGGGCCGTCGACACCTTCGTCCCGTCGTCGGCGCCGGTGCTGCGCGCCCTCGGTCGGGCGTACGGCACGCCCGCCTGGGACGCGCTCGCGCGCGACACCTGGCCCACCCTCGCCCGGCGGTCGGTCGACCACGGCGTCATGGAGCCCGCGTCGACGTCGCCGGACTTCACGGTCGCCGCCGTGCCGCTCGAGACCCGGTGGCTCGACGTCGGGTCCTGGCCTGCGTACGGACAGGCGCTGGACGCCGACGCCGACGGCAACCGGATCGGTGCGGCGCGGGCGGTGCTGCAGGACAGCCGCGACAACGTCGTCGCGTCGTCCGATCCCGACCACCTGGTGGCGCTGGTCGGCTGCGAGGGGCTGGTCGTCGTGCACACCCCGGACGCGACGCTCGTGATGCCGGCGGCGCAGGCGCAGCGGGTCAAGGACCTGCACGCCCGGGTCACCGAGGTGGCGCCGGAGCTCGCCTGACGGCCGGACGTGCGCCGGGGGTGGCAGGCTGCGGGGGTGGCCCTGTCGCTCACCGGTCTCGACGCCAGCAGCCTGCTGCTCGAGCTGCCCTGGGAGGTACCGCTCGAGCACTGGCCGCCCGAGCAGCTCGTCCCGCTGCCGCGGGGCATCTCGCGGCACACCGTGCGCTTCGTGCGCGTGAAGGGCCGCGTCTACGCGGTCAAGGAGGTCGGCCGGCACTCCGCCGAGCGCGAGTACCGCCTGCTGCGCGCGCTCGAGCCGCTGGACGTGCCGTGCGTCGAGGCGGTCGGCATCGTCGACGGCCGGCAGTCCCCGACGGGAGAGCCGCTCGAGACCGCGCTGGTCACGCGGCACCTGCAGTTCTCGCTGCCCTACCGCGCGCTGTTCAGCCAGAAGCTGCGTCCCGACACGGCCGTGCGGCTGCTGGACGCGCTGTCCCTGCTGCTCGTGCGCCTGCACTCGGAGGGCTTCTACTGGGGTGACTGCTCGCTGTCGAACACCCTGTTCCGGCGGGACGCCAGCGAGTTCGCCGCCTACCTCGTCGACGCCGAGACCGGAGAGCTGCACGCCGGCCGGCTGTCGAACGGCCAGCGCGGGCACGACCTGCACGTCGCGCACGGCAACCTCATCGGCGAGCTGATGGACCTGCAGGCCGGTGGCCTGCTCGACGAGGACCTCGACCCGTTCGAGACCGGCGACCAGGTGCTGGCGCGCTACGGCTCGCTGTGGTCGGAGCTCACCGCGCCGGAGGACGTCGGCAGCGGTGACCGCCACCGCATCGCCGCCCGCGTGCGCCGCCTCAACGAGCTGGGCTTCGACGTCGAGGAGCTGACGGTCGTCACCGACGGGAGCGGGACGACGGTGCGCATCGCGCCCAAGGTCGTCGACGCCGGGCACCACTCGCGCCGGCTGCTGCACCTGACGGGTCTGGACGCCGAGGAGAACCAGGCGCGGCGGCTGCTCAACGACCTGGACGCCTACCGGGTGCGCAACTCGGCGGAGGCCGACGAGCAGATCGGTGCGCACGACTGGCTGAGCTCGGTGTTCACACCGGTGGTCGACGCGGTCCCGCGCGAGCTGCGCGGCAAGCTCGAGCCGGCCCAGGTCTTCCACGAGGTCCTGGAGCACCGCTGGTACCTCTCCGAGCAGGCCGGTTCCGACGTCGGGCTCGAGCACGCCGTGCGGTCCTACGTCGCCGACATCCTGCCCGGCAAGCCGGACGAGGCCGCCGTGCTGGGCGCGACGGTGCGCAGTCGCGAGACCCCGGAGGGCGGCTCGTGACGGCGGTCCACGAGCACGACCACGGGCTTCCACCCGCCGAGCGCGCGCGCCTGGGTCGCCGTGCGCAGCTGTACGCGGCACTGAGCGTCGGCTACAACGGCGTCGAGGCGGTGATCGCCCTGGCGGCCGGTGCGGCCGCGGGGTCCGCCGCGCTGATCGGCTTCGGCCTGGACTCGGTCGTCGAGGTGAGCAGCGGCCTGGTCATCCTCTGGCAGTTCCGGCACCGGCTGCCGCAGAGCCGTGAGCGCCAGGCGCAGCGCGTCATCGCACTGTCCTTCGTCGCGCTCGCGGCGTACGTCACCGTCGACGCCGTGCGCGCCCTGCTGTCGGGGGCCGAGCCCGACGCCTCCCCGGTGGGCATCGCGCTCGCGGCGGTCAGCCTGCTCGTCATGCCGTTCCTGTCGCTCGCGCAGCGGCGGACCGGCCGGGCGCTGCACTCGAGCGCCGTCGTGTCCGACTCCGCCCAGACGATGCTGTGCAGCTGGCTGTCGGCCGTCCTGCTGGGCGGGCTGCTGCTCAACGCCGTCCTCGGCTGGAGCTGGGCCGACCCGGTCGCGGGCCTGGTGATCGCGGCGGTCGCGCTCAAGGAGGGGCGGGACGCCTGGCGCGGCGAGGGCTGCTGCGGGTCGGGAACGGGCGGGTGCGGGTGACGGGGAGGTCCCGGGCCGGCGGGCGGTTGCTCGCGACGCTGGGCCTCGCCCTCGTCGCCGGCGGCTGCTCGACGGGCCGGTCACCCGTCGAGGCGTGCGTCGAGCACTCCGTGGAGGAGGGCGTCGGCCGGGCGGTTGCCCGTGCGGCGTGCGAGGAGGCAGTGGGGGAGGAGCGGTAGGGGGCGCTGAGCGCGTCCTTCCACAGGTCCACGGCGGTTCTCGCCTGACAGTTCGAACACACGTACGATGAGCCATGGCCGGTGAGGACCCCGCGGAGCAGGCGCAGGACGACGCGCTCGACGCCGTCCGCGCTGCGCTGGAGGCAGATGCCCGCTCGTGGGCGGCGC